>CANCFZ010000129.1 GCA_947377425.1 Flavobacteriaceae bacterium | reverse complement strand
CCACCATAACATTTTGCGGTAACGTCTTTTCGTAATGCTTTTATCGTTTCACGAGCAATAATTTTAGCTCCAATAGCTGCTTGAATCGGAATGTCAAATTGCTGTCTTGGAATCAATTCGCGCAATTTTTCACACATTTTTTTACCAATATTGTACGCGTTGCTTTCGTGAATTAATGCCGAAAGCGCATCAACAGATTGTGCGTTTAATAAAACGTCTAATTTTACTAATTTCGATTCTTTCATTCCAATTGGAGAATAATCAAACGATGCGTAACCTTTAGAAACCGTTTTTAATCGATCATAAAAATCGAATACAATTTCAGCCAATGGCATGTCAAAAGTCAATTCAACTCGTTCGGTGGTCAAATAGGTTTGATTGGTAATAACACCACGTTTCTCGATACACAAACTCATTACGTTTCCAACATAATCGGCTTTTGTAATAATTGTAGCTTTTATAAAAGGTTCTTCAACTCTATCAAGTTTTGAAGGTTCTGGTAAATCAGAAGGATTATTAATTACAAATGAAGTATTAGGTTCTTTTTTCGTGTAAGCTAAATACGAAACGTTTGGTACTGTAGTGATTACTGTCATATCGTATTCGCGTTCCAGTCGTTCTTGAATAATTTCCAAGTGCAACATTCCTAAAAATCCGCATCGAAAACCAAATCCTAAGGCAGCAGAACTTTCGGGAGCAAACACCAAAGAAGCGTCATTCAATTGCAATTTCTCCATCGAAGCACGTAAATCTTCAAAATCATCGGTATCAACAGGATAAATTCCGGCGAAAACCATTGGCTTTACATCCTCAAATCCTGTAATCATATTGGTTGTTGGCGTTTTTGCATCCGTTAAGGTATCACCAACTTTTACTTCTTTTGCTTCTTTAATTCCAGATATCAAATACCCAACATCACCAGTTGAAATAACGTTTTTCGGAACTTGATTTAATTTTAAAGTACCAACTTCGTCAGCAAAATATTCGTTTCCGGTAGCCATGAATTTAATCTTCTGACCTTTTTTAATTTCACCATTTTTCACACGAAAAATAACTTCAATTCCACGAAACGGATTATAATGTGAGTCGAAAATCAACGCTTGTAATGGTTCGTCTTTATTTCCTTTTGGAGCAGGAATTTTTTCAATGATTGCAGCTAGAATATTCTCGACACCAAAACCAGTTTTACCTGAAGCGTGAATAATATCTTCCAACTTGCAACCTAATAAATCAATAATATCGTCGCTAACTTCGTCAGGATTAGCACTTGGTAAATCTACTTTATTCAAAACCGGAATAATTTCCAAGTCATTTTCTAAAGCTAAATATAAATTTGAAATCGTTTGTGCCTGAATACTTTGTGCAGCATCAACAATCAATAATGCACCTTCGCAAGCCGCAATGGAACGAGAAACTTCATACGAGAAATCTACGTGTCCAGGAGTATCAATAAGGTTCAAAATATATTCTTCACCTTTATAAGTATATTCCATCTGAATGGCGTGACTTTTTATGGTAATACCACGTTCACGTTCAAGATCCATGTTGTCAAGCAATTGCGCTTTTTCTTCACGAGCTGTAACGGTTTGTGTCGCACCAAGTAGTCGATCGGCAAGTGTACTTTTTCCGTGGTCAATATGTGCAATAATGCAAAAATTTCTAATATTTTTCATGCTCTTTTCTGTCAATTTTAGCCAATGCTCACGCATTTAATCTGCAAATATAAGGTAAAGTTTTGAAATTATTTTTTTAAACCATTTAGGAAATAGGAATTAAGAATAGTTAAGACTTAATGTTCCTTAATCTCTTAATGGTTCAAATTTTTCTATCTTTGCAAAAAAAACAAAGCAATGCCCAAAATAGGCAATATCATATTACCCGATTTCCCACTTTTACTCGCACCTATGGAAGACGTAAGTGATCCGCCATTTCGTAGATTGTGTAAATTACATGGTGCGGATTTAATGTATTCTGAATTTATTTCGTCGGAAGGATTGATTCGAGATGCTGTAAAAAGTAAAATGAAACTGGATATTTTCGATTATGAACGTCCAGTTGGAATACAAATTTTTGGCGGAGATGAAGAAGCAATGGAAATGTCTGCGAGAATTGTTGATGCAGTTCAGCCGGATTTGGTTGATATTAATTTTGGTTGCCCAGTAAAAAAAGTAGTTTGCAAAGGAGCTGGAGCAGGCGTTTTGAAAGATGTTGATTTGATGGTGCGTTTGACAAAATCAGTTATAAAAGGCACTAATCTTCCGGTAACGGTAAAAACGCGATTGGGTTGGGATGAAAATTCTATCAATATTGATGAAGTTGCCGAGAGGTTGCAAGATATTGGCGTACAGGCTTTAACGGTTCACGCAAGAACTCGTGCTCAAATGTATAAAGGTCATTCTGATTGGTCACATATTGAAAGAGTAAAAAACAATCCTAGAATTACAATGCCAATTTTTGGAAATGGTGATATCGATTCTCCCGAAAAAGCATTGGAATATAAAAACAAATTTGGTCTTGACGGAATGATGATAGGGCGTGCTGCTATTGGATATCCGTGGATTTTTAATGAAATCAAACATTATTTTGCAACTGGTGAACATTTGGCAAAACCAACAATTTCTGATAGAGTTGAAGCAGCCAGAAATCACTTAACATGGTCAATGGATTGGAAAGGAGAACGCCTTGGAATTGTAGAAATGCGTCGCCATTATACCAATTATTTCAAAGGAATTGCAAATTTTAAAGAATTTAGATTAAAATTAGTAACTATAGAAGACCCAGAAGTTTTATTCAAAGCATTGGATGAAATCCAAGAAATTTATTTGGATTATCAAGTGGTTTAATCAAACACACTTTTACTGGCTCTACTGCTAGCAATAAGACTAGCCAAAAATCCGAGAAACATAATTGTTCCAAAAACGATTCCTATATTTTTTAAAGAAAAAACTACTGGATAAGCTAAAGATTGCGTTATCATTATCAGTTGAAATTTGAGTTGTAATAAAACTACTATTGAACCTAATAGTAACCCAATAATTCCACCAATAGCGCACAAAAGTGTTCCTTGAAATAAAAATATGTTTTTTAATTTTTTTGGTTCAGTTCCCAAATAATAAAGTGTTTTTAAGTTGTCTCTTTTATCCAAAACCATCATAATTATCGCTCCCGAAAAAGCAAATAATATCATGATAATCACTAAAGTAAATATTAAATAAATAGCAATATTTTCGGTATTCAACATCTTGTATAGAGTAGCGTTAAGTTCGGCACGTGTTTTAACTTCTACTTTATTATTTAGTGTTTTCTGAATTTGAGAAATTATTTCTGCTTGATTGGAGTTTGGTTTTGTTCTTAATTCGATTCCAGAAATTTGTGAAGGTTTGTATTCCAGTAATTCCTGAACTAAACTTAAATCGGCAAAGACATATTTGGAATCTAATTCTTCACTAATAGCATAAATTCCAACCGGAATTAAATCGGAACTTTTAAAAGCTTCTTCTGGATTTATTGATAAATTCCCTTTACCAGGTCGTGGAGCATAAACTTCAAACGGATTATTAAAGTCAAATAATCCTAAAGATAATTTTTCAGAAATTCCATATCCAACCACACATTGATACGTATTTGGTTTTAACCATTGCCCATTAAAAAGTTTTGCCGAAGCTTTGTTGACTTTAGAAAAATTTTGATCAACACCTTTTAAACAGGAAACTTGCTGTTTTCCATTGAAAGAAAAAAGAACACGTTCTTCAATAATTTTACTGAAACTGGCAATTCCGTTAATGTTTTTAATTTGAGTTTCTTGTTCAGGAGAAATTGTAAATGATTTACCTGAAATTGGATTTACTTTTAAATCGGGATCAAAATCATTTGAAAAAGACAAACTGAATTCTCGTAATCCGCTAAATACCGAAAGCACAACAAACAAAGCCATTGTCCCTACAATTATACCGCCCGAAGCAATCCGAGTAATGATATTGATAGCATTATTCTTGCTTTTACTAAAAATGTAGCGCTTGGCTATGTATAGCGGAAAATTCACTTTTAAAATTTCCTGCGTTTCTCTAAAAGATCACGATTTTCGATAGGATTTTCTTTTCCAGCAAGGGCATTGTCAATTTTCTCGATGTAATCAAGCGAATCATCAATGTAAAAAGAAAGATTAGGTACTTTACGCAATTGCAATTTTACACGTTGTGATAAATCGTGTTTTATTAATGGAGCATTTGATTTTACTGCTGCTAATATTTCTTGTGCTCTATTTTGAGGAAATACACTCAAATACACTCTAGCAACACCTAAATCTGTAGTAACAACAACTTTAGAAACCGAAATTATCAAATTTGTAAGTCCGTTTTTTCTCACTTCACCTTGAAGAATATCTACTAAATCATTTTGTAGAACGCCTCCTATTTTTTTCTGTCTATTTGTTTCCATGGTGCAAAAATACAATTTTTTTAGAGCCACAAAGATGCAAAGTCACAAAGTTTGTTATTTTGAAGTTTTCAGCAAGAATTTTCATGTGTTTACTTTAGAGAAACTTAATAGATTTTGTAATTTTACAAAAGCTTAAAATCTTATTAACTTATAATATGAGAAAAATAGAACATATCGGAATTGCGGTAAAAAGTTTGGAAACATCCAATTTGCTTTTTGAAAAATTATTCGGCGCTCCTTCATATAAACAGGAGGAAGTTATTAGCGAAGGAGTAAAAACATCTTTTTTTATAAATGGACCTAATAAAATTGAGCTTTTAGAAGCTACAAATCCAGAAAGTCCAATTGCAAAGTTTATCGATAAAAAAGGAGAAGGTATTCATCATATAGCCTTTGATGTTGCTGATATTATTTCTGAAATGGAACGATTGAAAGGAGAAGGTTTTATTTTGTTAAATGAGGTTCCCAAAAAAGGAGCTGATAATAAATTAGTAGCTTTTTTGCATCCAAAAACCACAAATGGAGTCTTGATAGAATTATGTCAAGAAATAGTATAGGTTGATTGATTAATAGAAAGTTATATTTTTTTCAATTTACAAAAGATGAAAACATTTAAAAAACACTTGCAATAAATTAAAAATAGTAGTAATATTGCATCCTCATAACCGGTCCTATAGCTCAGTTGGTTAGAGCACCTGACTCATAATCAGGTGGTCCATGGTTCGAGCCCATGTGGGACCACAATAAAAAAGACTTCATTTTGAAGTCTTTTTTATTATGTGAAAAACTAAAGTTGATTTTTTTTCGTTTATAGATTAAATACAGTAGTTTGTCGATTATTAACGACATTAACCAAATTATAAGATAAAAAATTTTGATACAGAGTTTTTTTTTTTACTTTTACGCCCTATGAAAATTGACCCAATTAAAATAATGTTGTTTTTCGCTGGATTTTTATGCTGCAATTCATCTTTTGCATCTAATAATCCGCCGCCTCCAATTCCACCACCACCACCAGGACTACCTATTGATGGGGGGTTAGTGGTGTTAATGTTTGCGTCTGTAATTTTAGGATTTTACAAAATATATAATTTAAAAAAAGCTTCAAGATAACTTGAAGCTTTTTTTGTGTTTTAAAATTCAGCTATTTTTATAATGTAATTTGGCTACATATTTTCCAATAACATCAAATTCGAGATTTATTTTACTTCCAATCTTAAATTTTTTGAAATTAGTATGTTCGTAAGTGTACGGAATAATAGCAACACTAAATTTATTTGTTTTAGAATCAACAACAGTTAGACTTACTCCATTAACTGTAATAGAACCTTTTTCAATTGTTATGTTGTTTAATGAAGTATCATATTCAAATGTAAACCGCCAACTTCCATCAGTTTCTTCAATTGATTTGCAAATTCCAATTTGGTCAACATGTCCTTGAACGATGTGCCCGTCTAATCGGTCGCCAAGTTTCATAGCTCGTTCAAGATTCACAATATCATTTGGTTTCCAATCACCAACATTGGTTTTGTTTATTGTTTCTTGAATTGCAGTAACAGTGTAATTATCGTTTTCAATACCAACAACAGTCAAGCAAACACCATTGTGAGCTAGACTTTGATCAATTTTTAATTCGTTTGTGATAGATGAACTTACTGTAATATGTAGGTTTTCGTCTTCTTTTCTAAGGTCTTTTATAATTCCTAGTGTTTCAATAATTCCTGTAAACATTTGTCGTTTTATTTTACTAAATTTGCACTTCAAAATTAGCAATAAATAAGAAGAACACGTCATGAATAAAGCAGAAAATATAATCGTTGGAATTTCAATTGGAGATTTAAACGGTATTGGAAGCGAAGTAATCCTTAAAACATTTGAAGATTCTCGAATGTTAGAGTTGTGTACGCCGGTTATTTTTGCCAATGTAAAAATTTTATCGTTCATTAAAAAAAATCTAAATTCTGAAGCGGCTCTTCACGGAATTGACAAAATAGAACAATTGGTAAAAGGAAAAATCAATGTATTAAACGTTTGGCGTGAAGGAGTAGATATTAATTTTGGTCAGAATGATGAAAATGTTGGAAAATACGCCATTAAATCATTCGTGGCAGCCACAGACGCCTTAAAAAACGGATTGGTAGATGTTTTAGTAACTGCGCCAATTAACAAATACAATGTTCAATCGGAAGATTTTAAATTTCCTGGACATACCGATTATTTAGACAAAGAACTTGAAGGAAATGCCTTAATGTTAATGGTTCAAGATAATTTGAGAGTTGGTCTGTTAACCGATCATATTCCAGTTAATGAAGTAGCAAAGCATTTGACCGCGAAACTAATTGACCAAAAACTGGAAACAATAAACATGACATTAAAGCAAGATTTTGGAATTAACAAACCAAAAATTGCAGTGTTGGCATTAAATCCACATGCTGGGGATAATGGAGTA
>CANCFZ010000128.1 GCA_947377425.1 Flavobacteriaceae bacterium | reverse complement strand
AAGGAAATGAAAGTTATAATACAGCATCTGAAAAAGATTTTATCAATCAAAATTATGCTAATGCTGAAAACATTTCGATTGATTATGCTGTAATGGAAAATGCTAAAAACGTTTATGTCTTACCAGCGACTTTCGATTGGAATGATCTTGGAACTTGGGGACAATTGCACGAAAAATTAGATAAAGACGAAAATAATAATGGAGTCATTAATGCCAAAGTAATTTTGGAAAATGCTTCCAACAACATTATTCGTTCTGATGCTGATAAAATTATTGTGATTGATGGTTTAAACGATTATATCATTGTTGATAAAGAAGGTGTTTTAATGATTTATCCAAAAAGCAAAGAGCAAGATATTAAGCGAATTACTGCTTTAGCAAATAAATTATAGTTTGATAGGTTTAGTCACCTTTATTCTGTGCTTTTCGTATTTTTTTGAAAAGATTTGAAGAATAAACGAAATCTACAATAGCTTCATTATCAGTTTTAAAAACTTCCTTTTTACTTCCTTCCCAGGCTAGGAGACCATTTTTTAAAAATATAATTTTTTCTCCAATTTCCATGACAGAGTTCATGTCGTGTGTGTTAACTACTGTTGTAATATTGTATTCTTGTGTAATTTCTTGAATTAAATTATCAATCAATATAGCAGTTTTTGGATCTAATCCTGAATTTGGTTCGTCACAAAAAAGATATTTTGGATTGTTTACAATTGCTCTTGCTATAGCAACACGTTTTTGCATTCCTCCCGAAATTTCAGAAGGTTTCTTGTTGTTAGCATTAATTAAATTTACTCTATCAATAACAACGTTTACACGTTCTTTTATTTCAGCATCAGTTTTAGTAGTAAACATTTTTAATGGAAAACCAATATTTTCTTCTACAGTCATACTGTCAAATAAAGCACTTCCTTGAAAAACCATTCCAATTTCGGTTCTTAAAGCTCGTTTTTCATCTGCTGATAATTCTGAATAAATTCTTCCATCAAATGAAATTGTTCCAACATCTGGAGTGAAAATTCCAAGTAATGATTTTAGCAAAACTGTTTTTCCAGAACCACTTTGGCCTATTATTAAATTGGTTTTCCCAGTTTCAAATGTGGTGGTAATTCCTTTTAAAACTTTAGAATCCCCAAACGATTTTTCTACATTTTTAACTTCTATCATTTGGTCAAAAGTAATTGGGTTAAAATATAGTTGGTTAGAATAATCATTACGCTTGTCCAAACAAAAGAAACAGTACTTGCTTTACCAACTTCTAGTGCGCCACCTTTCATATAATATCCATGAAAAGAAGGGATTGTAGCCAATAATAATGCGAAAACAATGGTTTTCATAAAAGCATAAGCAATATGAAACGGAATAAATTCTGTTTGAAGTCCAGTAATAAATTCATTACTAGAAACAAAACCACCATAAACACCAGCCATCCATCCTCCAAGAATACCAAGAAACATAGCTATTCCAATAAGAAATGGATATAATAAAGAAGCAATTATTTTGGGAAAAACTAGATAATTTAATGAATTTACTCCCATTACTTCAAGTGCATCAATTTGTTCGGTAACTCTCATGGTTCCTATACTTGATGTAATAAAAGAACCCATTTTACCTGCCATAATTATGGAAATAAACGTTGGAGCAAATTCTAATATTATTGACTGACGAGTTGCAAAACCAATAAGTTCTTTTGGAATTAACGGATTGGTTAAATTCAAAGCCGTTTGGATGGAAACAACTCCGCCAACAAAAAAAGAAATAAAGGCTACAATTCCAAGTGAACCAATAATTAAATCATCGATTTCTTTGAAAATTAAACCTCTCATAACAGTCCATTTTGTTGGTTTGTTGAAGATTTCTTTTAGCATTAAAAAGTATTTTCCTATTTGCGATAAATAGCGAACTAGCATCATAATTTTAAAATATGGTCAAAAATACTAAGAAGTTATGAGTTATGGGTTTTTAATTTAAAACAATTTTTGTTTCATTTTCTGAAGACGATAGTTTCTTATAAATTTGGCTTGTTCTTTTGTAACTAAAAGAGGTTTCTTTTCAAGTTTGGCTTTCCAAAAACCTCTTATGTAATCAATAAACAGTAATGGTTTTTTCTTCATCATAGCCAATTTTGCAGAAGCAATAGCAGTAACAAACAATCCATATCCCAAAGAATAGAATGCTTCTCCTTGTTTAAAACGCGCCGTTTTATTATAGTTTGCACCAGTTGGTTTTAAATGTTTTACTTTTAATGTTTCATTGGTAACTACTTTCCAATTATAGAATTTACAAAGTAATTCATCAACCGTGTCCCAACCCATAGCAGGTTTTAATCCTCCAATTTGTTTAAAAGTTTCTTTTTTGTAAGATTTAAAAGCACCACGAATATGATCTTTATCAGTAAGGTTTTCTAATATGAATTTTCCATTTTTTTCAATGTAAGCAAATCCGCCAACCATTCCAATTCTATCATCAGATTTAAAATGCTTGATGATTTTTTCGAAATAATTTGGCGGAAAAATTAAATCGGCATCAGCTTTTACAATAAAATCATAATTATCATCTAATGTATCTAATCCTTTTTGAAATGCTTGAATTACTTTGCTTCCTGGTAAATGAATAGCATCAGAAGTTTTATTAACCAAAGAAATAAAAGGATATTTTAAAACAAATGAGTTTGCAATTGCTTCCGTTTTATCAGTTGAATTGTCATTAACCACAACGATTTTTGTTGGCAAAATAGTTTGTTCAACCAAAGATTGTAATGTTAATGCTATAAATGCTTCTTCATTATGAGAAGGAATAACAATATAATAGTTCATGTAATCAATTTTAAAAATGTAAAATTATAAAAACAAAAAGGGATTTCTGTTAAGAAATCCCTTTTATATGAAGTTTGTATTATTTTAATCAAGGTTTGCTAATTCAGTTTTTGCTGCCTCATTTTTTTTCTTTGTAAATGATTCAATGCTATCATAAACTACAGGAATAATTTCTTTTCCAGATTTGTCAATAAATCCAAGTTTGTCTTTTTTGTCTTTAACAAGTGCCCAGTTTTTTCTAACGCCATCAAATTTCTCAATTTCAGCGTATTTTAATGGCACAATAATATTTCCATCTGTAGTAATGAATCCTTTTAAACCTTGAGATTCTACTGAAGCCCAGTCTTTGGTAAATTCTCCAAATTTTCCGATTTTATCATACATTGGAGGAACTACTTCTTTACCAGCTTCATTAATGAAACCAAATTTACCATCTTTTTTTATAAGAGCCCAACCTTGATTATATTCGTTATAATCTCCAATTGATTCATATTTTGGTTCAACAACAATTTTTCCTTTTTTGTCAACAAAACCGTAAAGGTTTTCTAATTCAACTTTAGCCCAACTTGGATGAACTTTATCAAAGTCTTCAATGAAGTTGTATTTTGGTGGAATTACTTCAATACCCGATTCATTGATAAGTCCAAATTTATCATCAGATTTTACGATGTATAATTTTTGACCGAAAGAAAATGTTACTAAAAATAGCATGCTGATTGAGAAAATTTTTTTCATAATAAATAGATTTTAGGGGTTTAAATTTTTTATGTTGTTTTTAACGAGACAAACATATAAATAAAATCGACAAAGTGTCAAATAAAATCGACAAAATACATAAAAAACATCGAAATTAACATACAATATATGTAAATACTTACAAATATTTATTTTTTAAAATAATTTAATCATAAGTATTATTTTTAATAAAAGTGCTTTTCTTGATTTGAAAGTGTTTTTTTATTCTTTTTAAATTAAAGAATGCGTAATTTTTATATTTCTAATCTTCCTAAATGATAGGTTTATGAATTTAGAAAACACATAAAAATTAATTTTTATCTTTTAAATCTGATTTTAGATAGTGTCTTAAATACAATAAAAAAGGGATTTCCGTTAAGAAATCCCTTTGATGATTAAGTAAATATTTTTTATTCTGCGTTTGCTAATTCGCTTTTTGCTGCATCACTTTTTTTCTTAGTAAATGCTTCAATGCTATCATAAACTACAGGAATAATTTCTTTTCCAGATTTGTCAATAAATCCAAGTTTGTCTTTTTTATCTTTAACAAGAGCCCAGTTTTTTCTAACTCCATCAAATTTTTCAATTGCGGCATATTTTAAAGGAACAATAATATTTCCTTCTGTTGTAATGAATCCTTTCATGCCTTGTGATTCAACGGATGCCCAGTCTTTAGTATATTCTCCAAATTTACCAATTTTATCATACATAGGAGGGACAACTTCTTTACCTGCTTCGTTAATAAAACCAAATTTACCGTCCTTTTTTATAAGTGCCCATCCTTGGTTGTATTCGTTGTAATTACCAATTGATTCATATTTAGGTTCTACAACTATTTTTCCGTTTTTGTCAACAAAGCCATAAAGATTTTCTAATTCAACTTTAGCCCAACTTGGATGAACTTTATCAAAGTCTTCAATGAAATTATATTTAGGTGGAATTACTTCAATACCGGATTCGTTAATTAATCCAAATTTATCATCAGATTTAACGATGAATAATTTTTGACCGAAAGAAAATGTTACTAAAAATAGCATGCTGATTGAGAAAATTTTTTTCATAATAAATAGATTTTAGGGGTTTAAATTTTTTATGTTGTTTAACGAGACAAACATATAAATAAAACCGACAAAGTGTCAAATAAATTCGACAAAATACATAAAAAACACTAAAATTAACAATATATATATGTATAAACTTACAAATATTTTGATTTTTATTTTGGTATTTAATAATGAACATAAAGCGTAAGTTCTATAAACCAAAAAAATCACCCTAAGATGATTTAATTTATTTAATTATTGTTTTCTTTCAGCGCAAACAATATAGTATCTCGGAGTAAAATACCTTAACAAAGGTCTAAAACCAAGCTTTTTAACTGGATGAGTAAACTTTTCACGAGCGGTGATTTTCCAACCAGTTTTTTCTAAAAGCCAATCCAATTGCCAATCTTCAAATTCGTGATAATGCCTGTCCCACATATCGGTTTTACTTCTATATGCTGGCGAAAACCATAAACGAAGTGGAATAGAAATAAGTAATTTATCACACTTTATGTTTTGTAAAATCGTGAAAGGATTTAATAAATGTTCAAATATTTCAAAAGCTGTAAAAACAGTATAACTTTCGTTTTGTAAAGCGTTCTGGTCGTTGTCTAAATCTTCTCCTTTGGTGTTTTTCACAGTAAAACCATTCTCTTCCATGATTTTAGAAAATGGATTCGGGACTCCTAAATCAAAGATAGTTTCGGAAGTTGAAACATTTTTTTGTAAAAATTCTAAAGTATGCTTAAAGCGTTTATTGGGAAATGTTTTTTCGTACATGTTTGTTTATTTTGCCGCTTGGCGCTAAGACGCAAAGATAAATAAAGTTTTTACTTTTATGCGATAGATTTAGTTCAAAAAAGAACCGCAAATTCTCAATTAAACAATAATTTGTGAATTTGCGGTTTAGTAATAAATAGGATGCTATTACATTTTATAAACAATCGCATTTATGTTCATTCCAGCACCAACCGAAGCAAACAAAATTACATCACCTTTATGTATTTCTTGGTTTTCTATTTCTCCTTTCATTAATGAATCATATAATGTTGGGACTGTTGCTACACTAGAATTACCCAGTTTGTGAATACTCATTGGCATAATTCCTTCGGGAACCTCTTTGTCGTATAGTTTATAAAACCTTTGAACAATAGCTTCATCCATTTTTTCATTAGCCTGATGGATAAGTATTTTTTTAAGGTTATTAATGTCAATTCCACTGTTGTCTAGGCATTCTTTCATGGCTTTTGGAACATTGCTTAAAGCAAATTCATATATCTTTCTTCCGTGCATTTTGATATAACGAACATCTGGATCGTGGTCTTTATTAAATGAATTTCCAAAGAATAAATAATTCGCTTCATCATAAGCATAAGTAGCCGATTCATGAGCAAGAATTCCTTCGTTTTCGCCTTCAACAGCTTCTATAATTGTAGCTCCAGCACCATCAGAATATATCATAGAATCCCTATCATGTGGATCGGTAACTCTAGATAAAGTTTCTGCACCAATAACTAAACATTTTTTAGCCATTCCGGCTTTTATATATGCTTGTGCTTGAATTACGCTTTCAACCCAACCTGGACAACCAAATAGCATGTCGTAGGCTATGCATTTTGGATTTTGAATTCGTAAATTATGCTTTGTTTTGGAAGCTAAACTAGGTAACATATCACCTTGAATAGCACCTTTTTTTACATCACCAAAATTATGAGCAAATATTATGTAGTCTAAAGTTTCTGGATCGATATTGGCATTTTCAATTGCTCTTTTTGCAGCAATTGTTGCTATATCTGAAGTAAGTAAATTATTTGAGGCATATCTACGCTCTTCAATTCCAGTAATACCTTTGAATTTTTGGGTAATTATCTCGTTGGGTTGTGCAAATGGTGTTCCGTCTTCATTTAGGAATTCATGGTTTGAAAAATCACCATTTGCTATTATTTCGGTTGGAATATAACTTCCGGATCCAGTTATTTTTATATTCATTTTAATAATTAATGAAGAGATTTATGTGTAAATTTAATAATAATAAATTAAAATACATTATAAAATTTATATGCACGCATATAATTGTCAAATTATCAATATTTGTTAATAATATTATATTTTTGATAATATTATTGATTCTTTTGATTAATTTTAATTTGCATTATCATTGAAAGGTTGTGCGCCATGTTTTTCATTCGTTCACAATTAAATCCTTCGAAGTTTTCATTAATAGCTGCTTCAAAATGAAATAACCAAATATCAAACAACTCTTTTGATAGATGTGATTTAAAATCAACATCCAAATGAATTTGAGTAAGATTATTATAATATCCACCAGTTCCTAAAATAGCTTGT
>CANCFZ010000127.1 GCA_947377425.1 Flavobacteriaceae bacterium | reverse complement strand
AACGCTTCTTCATCTTTGGGATTGATAACCAATCGTAAATAACAAATTACGTCTTTAATTTCTTTACGTTGATAGAATGATAATCCACCATAAATTCTGTACGGAATATCTCTTTTTCGCAACGCATCTTCCATAGATCTTGACTGCGCATTGGTACGATATAAAATGGCAAATTGACCATTCATCATTTGATTTCGCATCTTTTGCTCAAATATTTCACTGGCAACAAATCGACCTTCTTCAGCATCAGTTACACTTCTGTGAACTTTTATTTTGGCTCCAAAATCATTGGCTGTCCATACGACTTTATCTAATTTGGTTTTATTTTTATCGATTATAGAATTGGCTGCTTCCACAATATTTTTGGTTGAACGGTAATTTTGTTCCAACCGATAAGTTTGAACATTTTCATAATCTTTCTGGAAATTCAAAATATTATTGATGTTTGCTCCACGAAAGGCATAAATACTTTGCGCATCATCACCAACAACACAAATATTTTGAAATCTATCAGACAACGCTCTTACTATTAAATACTGCGAATGGTTGGTATCTTGGTACTCATCTACCATTATGTATCGAAATCTATCTTGATATTTTGCCAAAACATCTGGAAAACGATTCAATAATTCGTTGGTTTTTAGTAATAAATCATCAAAGTCCATTGCTCCCGATTTAAAACAACGTTCTACATAATTTTCATAAATTTCACCCAAACGAGGTTTTTTAGACATCGCATCTTGTTCCTGCAATTCAGGATTATTGTTGTATGCTTTTACGGTAATTAAAGAGTTTTTATAAGATGAAATTCGGCTTAAAACCTGCTTTGGTTTATAAACATCTCTATCTAGTTGCATTTCTTTGATAATTGCCGAAATTAATCGAACCGAATCTTGTGTATCATAAATAGTAAAATTAGACGGATAACCCAATCTATCGGCTTCACTTCTTAAGATTCTGGCAAAAACCGAGTGAAAAGTTCCCATCCAAAGATTTTTAGCTTCGTTGGTTCCAACAATATCAGAGATACGCTTTTTCATTTCGCGTGCTGCTTTATTGGTAAAAGTCAATGCTAAGATATTAAAAGCATCAACACCTAAACTCATTAGATATGCAATACGAATTGTGAGCACACGAGTTTTACCCGAACCGGCACCAGCGATAATTATCATTGGACCGTCTTTTTGTAAAACTGGTTCTTGTTGTGCTTCGTTAAGTTGGCTAATATATTTTTGCATTTTATAAATCTTAAAATACAAAAATAGGCTTACTTACTATTAATAACAATATTTTAACTACCGATTTATTAACTATTTTTTGCATCAAACTTAAAAAATGATTTACTTTGTATATCTCCTAATACAAACACTATGAAATCAAGAATCGGAATTTTATTTTTATTTATTTTAATGGTTTTAGGTTGTTCTTCTCCATCAAAAAAATTAAAAACTACTTTTAGTGAAAGCAATAATGAAGGAATGATTGTTGGAACCGTTTGTATTGAAAACAAAACTTATAATGGTTACACATTTGTATATACTGATGCTATTCCAGCTATTGCTGATTATGCCAATTTTAGTGATAGTTTTACTTATAAAAATTCACCAGGTGATTTTAAAGAAAAAGGGAAAACCTATTATTTATTTTCAATTGTAAAACCACAAGGAAACTATAAATTTGCCAAGATAAAAATATCAGATAATACTAGACAAGAACAATCCCAGTTTGAAATTCCATTAAACATGAATTTTTCAATTGAAAAAGGTAAAACTACTTATTATGGGCAACTAACGGTAAATACTCAGGAGAAAAAATACACTATTGAAAATAAATTAGACCGAGATAAAATTTGGTTTGGACAAAAAGCACCACAAATACAATTTTAACACCAATGAATACAGACAAACTTATTGAATTAGGATTTTATACTTTACCCGCAATTGTTACTGGAGTCGTTGCTATTTATTCGTTTACTGCTTTTTTAAAAAATGATGAAAACAAAAGACGTTTTTTATTGTTAAAAGAAAATCAAAAACAAGCATTACCTTTGAAACTTCAAGCTTATGAAAGATTGTCTTTGTTATTAGAACGCATTAATCCATCAAAATTATTGATTAGAGTTGCTCCGTTAAATGATAATAAAATGGATTACCAAAACTTGCTAATTCATCATATTGAGCAAGAATATGAACATAATTTAACACAACAAATTTATGTTTCTGATGAATGTTGGACTATGATAGTAACAGCAAAAAATACCACTATCCAAAACATTAGAAAAACAAGTTTAAATAATGAAGTTACAAATGCTGATAAACTAAGAGAAACCGTTTTAACAAGTTTATTTGAAGGAGAATCAGCTACCAATTTAGCTTTGAGTTTTTTAAAATCAGAAGTTAAAGAGTTTTTGTAAAGTATTAAATGAAGTTTTAATTCCGTTGTACAACTATTAAGAATACATTTTCTTTCTCAATTCTTGGACATTTTCATTATCAAGATATTCGTCAAACGTCATATATCTATCTATAACTCCATTTGGTGTAATTTCTAAAACTCTATTAGCAACCGTTTGTGCAAACTCGTGGTCATGAGTTGTAAATAAAACAGAACCTTTAAAATTCTTTAATGAGTTATTAAAAGCTGTAATTGATTCCAAATCTAAGTGGTTTGTTGGTTCGTCTAGCATTAACACGTTTGCACGAATCATCATCATTCGGGATAACATACAACGCACTTTTTCTCCTCCTGACAATACGGTACATTTTTTCAACGCTTCTTCTCCAGAGAAAATCATTTTTCCAAGAAAACCACGAACATATACTTCATCACGTTCTTCTTCTGTTTTTACAAACTGACGTAACCAATCTACTAAATTCAAATCACCATCGGTAAAAAATTGACTATTATCATTTGGCAAATACGATTGATTAGTTGTAATTCCCCAACTGAATTCCCCAGCATCAGCCGACTGATTTCCGTTTAATATTTCATAAAAAGCAGTAGTAGCTCTTGAATCTTTTGAAAAAATAACAACTTTATCACCTTTAGCCATATTCAAATCTACATTTTTAAACAACACTTCACCATCTACAGACGCAGCAAGGTTTTGAACATGTAAAATTTGATCTCCAGCTTCTCTTTCAACATCAAATATAATGGCCGGATAACGACGACTTGACGGACGAATTTCATCCAAATTCAATTTGTCAATCATTTTTTTACGAGAAGTAGCTTGTTTAGATTTTGCCACATTCGCACTAAAACGACGAATAAACTCTTCCAATTCTGCTTTTTTCTCTTCAGCTTTCTTATTTTGTTGTGCTTTTTGTTTTGCGGCTAATTGACTTGATTCATACCAAAAAGTATAATTTCCAGAATAATGATTAATTTTTGAAAAATCAATATCTGAAATATGTGTACAAACCGAATCCAAAAAGTGTCTATCATGTGATACAACAATTACAGTGTTTTCATAGTTTGCCAAGAAGTTTTCTAGCCAAGTAATGGTTTCAAAATCCAAGTCATTCGTAGGCTCATCCATTACTAAAACGTCAGGGTTTCCAAAAAGTGCTTGCGCTAATAAAACACGCACTTTCATTTTACCCTCAATTTCTCCCATTAAGTTATAATGCATATCGGCAGAAATTCCTAAATTAGACAGCATTGCGCCTGCATTAGACTCGGCATTCCAACCGTTCATTTCTTCAAATTGAACTTGTAATTCTCCAATTCTATTTGCGTTTTCATCTGTATAATCTGCATATAAAGCATCCATTTCTGATTTTACAGCAAATAATACTTTATTTCCCATCATTACGGTTTCTAAAACAGTATACTCGTCAAACATATTGTGATTTTGATTCAAAACCGACATACGTTTTCCAGGTTCCAGTATTACTCTTCCAGAAGTTGGGTCAATGTCTCCTGCAAGAATTTTTAAAAATGTAGATTTTCCAGCGCCATTTGCACCAATAACTCCATAACAATTGCCTTGAACAAAAGTAGTATTTACTTCGTCAAATAATATTCTTTTACCAAATTGAACTGATAAATTAGAAACTGTAAGCATAAAAACGGGTATTTAAATTCGGTGCAAAAGTAATGAATCATAAGCAGTTTTTACACTTCTTTTAATTGTTTTTTTTACCCTAAATTATGATTATTCAAACGCTACTTTTTAAACACTTTGCTTAAAATTAATATTAAGTATTAAATTAAAATTCCTATTAAAGAATTCCTATTCAATGTAGCAATTACTACTTCTTCTTTTTACTTAATTCCTTCGATAGGTTTTCCCAATATGCATTTAATTCGTCAATATCTACAGGATTTACAGGCTTTTGTTCTACCAATCGCCCATTTACAAAAGCTCTATACAATATTGTTTCTATCAAAAAATCTTCGTTATTACTATAAGGTTGGTATTTTTCTTTTAGATTTATATCGAAAAGCCGTGCTGCATTGTTTGACCAAAAAGCTTTCCAGCCACTTTTATAATCTTTAATAAGGTCATAAGTTGATATGCCTGTTTGACGATGAATTAACTTAACTAATATTTGTCCTTGTTTATGTGATAATTTTTTAAGCTTTTCTTTAAACTCATTATCCATAAAATCTTCAACAATTTTAAAATATTTCTTTTTCTCTTTATTAGACTTCAGCTTATCCATAGTTTTATTCATCATGGAAAGTCTTTCAGAAGCTATTTTTGCAAATGGATATACTTTGTAAACTCTATTTTGTAGAAGTAAGAATTGTTTTTGATCTTCAGCACTGAGTTTTATTTTAGAAATAACTACTTCATCTAATAAAATTGTATCCATTTTAATGGTGTCCAATTCTTTTAATTCAATTTCTTTATCTCTTTGTGTATCCTTTACAACTTGTCCGAATGAGGCTAGAGTTATAAAAAAAATGAATACTATATGTATGTACTTTGGCATTGCTAAAAAATTTAGTGTAAAAATATAGAATATCCTTAACAAGTGTAATGCCAAATTTATATTTTAGCAAAAAAATATTTATGACAACTAAATCAATACTTACAGAATCATCTATTTTATTCTTAGAAAAATACTTAAACAATCCTTCACCAACTGGTTACGAAGCTGGTGGACAGAAAATATGGATGGATTATTTAAAACCTTATGTAGACACTTTTATAACGGATACTTATGGCAGCGCAGTTGGAGTTATTAATCCGGAGGCGAAATTTAGAGTTGTTATTGAAGGACATTCTGATGAAATTTCTTGGTATGTAAATTATATTACTGACAATGGATTAATATATGTAATTCGTAATGGTGGTTCTGATCATCAGATTGCACCATCAAAACGAGTTAATATTCATACTAAAAACGGAATTGTAAAAGGTGTTTTTGGATGGCCCGCGATTCATACGAGAAATCGTGGCAAAGAAGAAGCTGCTACTATTCACAATATTTTTATTGATTGCGGATGTTCGACTAAAGAAGAGGTTGAAAAATTAGGAGTTCATGTTGGTTGTGTAATTACATATCCTGATGAGTTTATGATTTTGAATGAAAACAAATTTGTTTGTAGAGCCATTGACAACAGAATGGGTGGTTTTATGATTGCCGAAGTAGCTCGCTTATTAAAAGAAAACAACATACAATTCCCTTTTGGATTATATATAGTGAATTCAGTTCAAGAAGAAATTGGTCTTCGTGGCGCCGAAATGATTACACAAACAATCAAACCAAATGTTGCTATTGTTACCGATGTTTGTCACGACACAACAACTCCAATGATTGATAAAAAAATTGAGGGTGATTTACAAATGGGAAAAGGTCCAGTTATTGCTTATGCTCCTGCGACACAAAATATACTTCGCGAATTGATAGTTTCTACAGCTGAGGAAAAGAATATTCCATTTCAGCGTCATGCTACTTCTCGTGTAACAGGAACAGATACTGATGCTTTTGCGTATAGTAATGGCGGCGTTGCATCGGCGTTAATTTCCCTTTCTTTGCGATACATGCACACAACAGTTGAAATGGTTCATAGAGAAGATGTAGAAAATGTGATTAAATTAATTTATGAAAGTTTGTTGAAAATTGAAAACAATCATGATTTCTCTTATTTTAAATAAATTGACTAGTCCTAAATAATTGATACAGATTATTAGACAAAAATAATTAAATTAAACAGCATCAAAAACGTTTTTGATGCTGTTTTTAGTTTTATAGGTTTTCATTATTAATTTACTTTGTTCATTCATTTGATGATTTAATTCCATCTTCTCATCCAGTTGAGTAGTTGACCAAGTTGTGAGCAATTCACTCAATGGGACAAAAAATATTAAAAACATCAAAGCAAACGAACTTCAGAAGATGGATAGTCTCAAAACATAAGTCACTGCCAAGCCCAAAACTGCAATGGTTGTACGCTGCGAACTCAATGTTTTAAAGCCAAAGGAAATAGAAGCATCGAAAGAAACCAAAACCTAGAAAGACATAAACAAAAAACAAGAGAACTATTACTAAGCAAAACAGGAATCCGAAACGCAAACAACACACCGCCGATGTAGAACCCATTTGCATAACTTAAACACAATCAATGCTTTAGACAATTTACATTAAAAGTAATAAAAAAAGTAGATTTAGAGTTCGGGTTAATGGCAATTGCTCATAATCTAAGAAAGAAAATTGCAGCATAAAGGCAATTTTTATTGATTTTTAATTTTCAATGAAATGAAAAAATAGAATCAAAAAAAAACCGTCCCAAATTAATTGTGAGACGGCTTCATTTTTTATAAAAGTAGATTTTATATATTATTGTTGATCATCAAAATGACGCTTTTCAATATCTTCTAAATCTGATTTACCCATTGTATCAACCAATACTGGGGTTGCAATAAATAAAGATGAATACGTTCCAACGATAATACCTACAAGCATTGCAAATATAAATCCTCTGATTGATTCACCACCAAATAAGAACATCGTTAACAACACTAAAATCATCATTAATGAGGTATT
>CANCFZ010000126.1 GCA_947377425.1 Flavobacteriaceae bacterium | reverse complement strand
GGTTGTAGTACCAGTTTTTCCAGCACCTCCAGTTCTGTTAGTAGTTCCTCCAGATCCAGTTCCACCAGTTCCACCAGTTGCAGTTGGATATGCACTTCCGCCATTTCCACCATTAGCGGTAATTGTTGTTCCTCCAAATGTAGCTGTAGTAGCACCACCAGTGCCTCCATTAGTAACTGTTCCTGCTGTACCACCTGTTCCAATAGTTATTGGATATGAAGTTCCAGGAGTAACTGTAATGGCAGCGTTTAATGCAAAACCACCGCCACCGCCACCGCCACCGCCATTTGCGGTTCCAGAGTTAGCGCCATGACCACCACCACCACCTGCTCCATATGCATTAACGGTAATTGAAGTAACACCTGCAGGAGGAATAAATGATCCTGATGTAGTAAAGTTTGTAGTTTGAGCATATCCAAAACCAACTACCATTAATAAGGTAATTAATAAGATGCAATTTCGTTCTACTTTTTTTATAACTGTTTTCATAACTCAGGGGTTAGTTTATGACTTTTTTTAATTGTAACGAAGTTTTCTACTTCATTTATTTTATTTGACGCTTCAAAAATAAAAAATATTTTCAAATAATCGACAAAAGACATTAAATAATCGACAAAAAGTAATTAAATGAATAAAAAGTAAGAAAAGTAGTTCGTAAAAATATTCATTTTATTTTGTCGCTAAAAATAAAAAGAATTGATAGTGTGCATTTTACAAAAATCGAGTTTTACAAAAAAAGAAGAGATTTGTAGCTAAAAGGAAGATTTTAGCTCCATATCAAAAGAGTAATATGGTTTGTTTAAATATTCAGCTCAATATGAAGAGTTTAAATTTAAACGAAACCTTTAATTTCAAATTATTGAATTAAGGTTTTTTTAATGTTTTCCTGACGAAGTTTCCTTACACAAAAAGAAAAAAGGTTTTAGAAATATATCTAAAACCTTGATTATCATTGTAGCGAGAGGGAGATTTGAACTCCCGACCTCAGGGTTATGAATCCTGCGCTCTAACCGACTGAGCTACCTCGCCATTTGTAGGTACATCCTTGAATGCGGGTGCAAATATAAGACTAATATAACATTGTACAAATATAAAAATGAAAAAAAATATTTTTTTTATTAGAGGCTTTTTTTAAATTAAAAATTATATATTTCGCAAAAATTTGAATATGGCTCCAAAAATACGTTACGAAATTGAGTTTCCTATAAATTCATCACCTCAATTATTATATCAATATATTTCAACTCCTTCAGGATTACAAGAATGGTTCGCCGATAATGTGAATTCTCGTGGTGAGTTTTTTACTTTTGTATGGAATGATAGTGAAGAAAATGCTCGTTTGGCATCTAAAAAATCAGGTGAAAAAGTAAAATTCAAATGGATTGATGAAGATAGTAAAGACACCGAATATTATTTTGAATTGAGAATTCTTGAAGATGAAATAACTAAAGATGTATCATTAATGGTTATAGATTTTGCCGAAGAAGATGAGGTTGATGAATCAAAACAACTGTGGGAAAATCAAGTTGCCGATTTAAAACATGTAATAGGTTCTGTTTAAAAAATCATTTTTAAAAGTTATATTTGTCCCGATTTATTCCAATATAAATCGGGACTTTTTTATGATTAATTACAACGGCGAAATCCTTTCTTCTGATACAAATTTATCCAATTCCAATCGTGGCTTTCTATATGGAGATGGCGTATTTGAAACTTTAAAAATAGTAAACAATAAAATCCTTTTTCTTGAAGATCATTACTTTAGATTAATGGCTTCTATGAGAATTGTGAGAATGCAAATTCCAAATAATTTTACTCTAGAATACATTGAAGAACAGGTTTTAAATACAGTTAATGCTAATAATTGCAATGATTCAGCAAGAGTTCGCTTTACAGTTTTTAGAAATGATGGTGGATTTTACCTTCCGCAAACTAGAACAGTTTCTTTTTTAATTCAAACTTCTCCTTTAAATACTACTCAATATTCTTTTTCTGATGCCAATTATGAAGTTGATTTGTATAAAGATTTCTTCATTATGAAACAGTTGCTTTCCACAATAAAAACTACCAACAAAATGATTAATGTAACGGGTAGTATTTTTGCAGATGAAAATGATTTGCAAAATTGTCTTTTATTAAATAACGAGAAAAATGTTGTTGAAGCATTAAACGGAAATCTGTTTATGTTATTGGGAAATAAATTGATAACTCCTTCAATTGACGAGGGTTGTCTTAACGGAATTATGAGAAAACAAATTCTACAATTAGCAAAAAAAATAGAAAATATTGAAGTAATTGAAGGAATAATTTCTCCATTTGATTTACAAAAAGCGAATGAATTATTTATTACTAATGTTATTATTGGAATTCAACCCATAACAAAATATCGTAAAAAAGAGTATAAAACAGATTTATTGGAAGAATTGGTAGATAGATTAAATACCTTAATTTAAAATAGGATTTTCTGGAGCATTAGACCAAATTAGATAGTCACCACCCAATTCGATTATTTTTTCTTTCCAAAATTGAGAAGATGATTTACTTAAAATGGTAGATTTATAAATGTTTTTAGACATTATCCAAGAGTTTTCTTTTAATTCTCCTTCCAATTGATTAGCGCTCCATCCTGTGTATCCCAAGAAAAATCGAATATTTTCCTTATTAATTTTTCCTTCATTTATTAAGCTTCTAGTTAACTCAAAATCTCCTCCCCAAAAAATTCCATTTGAAATCTCAATACTACCAGTTATTAATTCTGGAATTGTGTGAATAAAGTATAAGTTATCTTGTTCAACAGGACCTCCATTATAAATTTTAAAAGAGGCTTCAATTTCAGGTATTAAATCACTAATTGTATAATCGAGTGGTTTGTTTAAAATGAATCCTACCGAACCTTCATGATTGTGATCCGCTAATAAAATAACAGACCTGTTAAATGATAAGTCACCTATAATAGATGGCTCAGCTATAAGAAGTTGCCCTTTTTCAAGTTTTTCGGTTGTCATTTTAAATACAATTTTAATTAAAAGTACGAATAAAAGTTATAAAACCAAATTTTAAAGCAAAAAAAAACCACTCGCTAAACGAATGGTTTCTCTATATCAAAAATAAACTAGATTAGTTTACAGAACCTTCTAATTCTGCTCCAGCTTTAAATTTTACTACATTTTTAGCAGCGATTTTGATAGTTTTTCCAGTTTGAGGATTTCTTCCGTCTCTTGCAGCTCTGTTAGATACTGACCATGATCCGAAACCTACTAAAGAAACTCTTCCACCTTTTTTCAAAGTTGATCCTACGTTTCCTAAAAATGATTCTAAAGCTAATTTAGCAGCTGCTTTTGTAATTCCTGCGTCTGCAGCAATAGCATCGATTAATTCTGATTTGTTCATAATAATAGTTATTAATTGTTGGTTAAACATTTTTGTTAATCAAAACAAATTTAGTAGAAATTACAGACTACACAAGTGATTGATGTTATTTTTGCCAATTTTGTTGATAACTCGGGTTGTTTGTTAATAAAAATGTCAATTTAGCTTGTATTTTCTTGTTTTTTTCAATGATTTCAATGGCTTACAAGGCTTTTGATTTCTCTGAAAAGGTCATTCCGTTTAATAATTCAGAAGCTTTCATCGCTTTTTTTCCTGGAAATTGTAAACTAATAATTTCTAAAAAACCATCTTTTACTACAATTTTCATTTCTTTTTTAGTAGTAATGATGCTTCCAATTTCAAGGTTGTGAGTTTCTGCAACTAATTTTGCTTCATAAATTTTTACATTCCACTCCTCAGTTCCATCTTTTATACAACACCAAGCATTCGGATAAGGTGATAAACCTCTAATTAAATTATAAATTTCTACACTAGATTTTGAAAATTCTATCTTACAATTCTCTTTATTTAATTTGTAAGCGGTTTTGATATCTGATGATTCCGTTTGAATTGTTGTTGTGGTATTACCGCTTTCAATTAAAGATAAAGTTTCAACTACCGCTTCACTTCCTATTAACATCAATCGGTCGTGCAATTCTCCGGCACTTTCAGTTGAGGAAATAGCAGTTTCTTTACTTAAAATCATGGCTCCGGTATCAATCTTGTCATCAATAAAAAAGGTTGTAACTCCAGTTTTTGTTTCTCCATTAATAATAGCCCAATTTATTGGTGCTGCACCACGATAATCAGGAAGGAGTGAGGCATGAAGATTGAATGTTCCAAGTTTTGGCATTTTCCAAACTACTTCAGGTAACATTCTAAAAGCAACTACAACTTGCAGATTAGCATCTAATTTTTTTAGTTCTGCCAAAAAACTTTCGTCTTTTAGATTAGTTGGTTGTAATAAATTCAAATTGTTTTCTAAAGCATATTCTTTTACTGCAGAAAATTTTAGTTTTTGTCCACGACCAGCTGGTTTATCAGCTGCAGTTATTACGCCAACAATTTCGTAGTTATTTTTGATTATTGTGTCCAAAATGCCAACAGCAAATTCTGGAGTTCCCATGAATACGATTCTTAATTTTTCCATTTTATGCTGAATTTATTTCAGTATCTTTATTGCGTAATTATTATTTGATTGTACGATGATAGCATCGTTTTCTAATAAATTTTGAAGTGCAAAGATAACATCGTCTTTTGGATATTTAGTCAACTTTTGAATATCTCTCGAATTCATTTCTTTACTTTTTAATAGTTCAATTATTTTTTCGGATAGTGTTGAAGTATCAGTTTTGTTTTTCTTTTTTGCAATACAATACGAACAAACACCGCAATCTTCTTTTACAATTTCGCCAAAATAGCCTAAAAGTAATTTGTTTTTGCACGTTTTGTCTTCCTTAATATAGTGCAGAACCGATTTTAGTTGTTCTGTCTTTAATTGGTTTTGTGCTTCCAGATATTTTACTACTCTACTAATCGTTCGTTCATCTTCGCGAACTTCATTGAATGTTAACGTAGCATCATTATTTTTAGCATGAAATTCAATGACTTGTTTTTCGTTTAATTTGTGAAGAATGGCTAAAACTTTGCTTTCATCACAATTGGATTTTTTTGCGATAAAAGAAATATTCATTACCGTTTGTGATTCATAAACTCCAGGATTTGTTCGTAGAATAGTTAAAATCACCTCTTCATCTTGTGTGTTCAAACTCATGTAACGAATAACTTCTTTAGATGGAATTATAAATTGCAACGTAATTTTCTCTGTGAATTCTTGCGATAAACTTATGATTCCTTGTCCGTCAAGAAATTGTAAAGCGTTATAAACTTTTAAAACAGGAAAGCTGTATTTGGTACAAAAATGATTGATGTTAAAACTAAATTTTTCATCAATTCCTTCGCCATAAGCAATTTGAAAATAATTGCAGAGTTTTACAAATATCAAATTCAAAAACACTTTGTCAGATAATATACTCATGAACTGCGCCTCAACATGAATCACATCGGAAGGATTGGTTAACAAAACTGCAAATGCTTTTTCACCATTTCTACCTGCACGTCCAGCTTCTTGATAATAGTTTTCAAGATTGGGAGGAATGTGTAAATGAATTACTGTTTTTACATTCGCTTTATCAATTCCCATTCCGAAAGCATTGGTTGCAACCATAGTTTGAACTTTCTCATTCATCCATAATTTCATGTGGTTTTCTTTGTCTTTTGGAGACAAACCACCGTGATAATAAGTAGCCGAAAATCCTAATGCTTCTAATTGTTTGACAGTTTCTGAACACGATTTTCTATTGGTAACATATATAATCGATGGTTGCGGATTTTTCTTCAAAATTTGCTCCATCAAATGCAGTTTGTCTTCTACATTAAAAACCATGTACGCTAAATTTTCTCTAGCAAATGATTTTGTGAAAATTGCAGGTTTGTCAAATTGCAATTGCAAAATTATATCATCTTGAACTCTTTTAGTTGCCGATGCGGTCAATGCCAAAAAAGCCACTTTCGGAAAGTATTCTTTAAGTTTGGATATCTTTAAATAGGCAGGTCTAAAATCGTGTCCCCATTGCGATACACAATGTGCTTCGTCAATAGCAATTAAATTTATAGGAAGGTTTTTTATACGTTCTAAAATCCAGTCGTTTTGTAATCGTTCTGGAGATAAGTAAAGAAATTTGTAGTTTCCAAATTCACAATTGTCTAGCAAATCAATGATTTCATTAGAAGCAATTCCTCCAGTTAATGCGATGGCTTTGATTCCTTTGTTTTGCAAATTTTGAACTTGGTCTTTCATCAAAGCTACCAATGGTGAAATGACCAAACAAATCCCTTCCATCATCAGTGCTGGAACTTGAAATGTAATAGATTTTCCGCCACCTGTTGGCATTAATCCAAAAGTATCTTTACCAGCTAAAACGGAATTAATGATGTCTTCTTGCGGAGTTCTAAACGCATCGTGATTCCAATATTTTTGAAGGATTTCTAACGGTTTAGACATTTTTAAATCAATTACTAATTAGGAATATTCCGTAAAAGTACTAAAAACAAGAAATTATAATTGATTTAATATAAAAAGGATACGTTCGTCTACAGTTCCTTTGGGTACTTCAATTAGGTTGTAGCCATATTTTTGGTAGGTTTCTGTAAGATGATTGTAAATTAATTTGGCTTGTTCAAAGTTTTCGTAGCGTTCGTCATCGCTTATATAAATTTCTTCCCAAGGCGGAAGAATGAATATTTTGGTATAAATGTGTTCACGACAAGCCTGATCAAAAAAAGCGGGATAACTGTCGCCAATATAGTGCATGTAGGCTAAAACATCTGGAATTCCTCTATCAAGAAAAACTACATTATGAGGTTCGGCGGTAGCATTATGAAATTGTTTTTTTCGTCCTTCCAATAATAGTTCACTAAAAAGCAATGGATTTTCAAGAAACAATTGTTCGATTCCTTGTTTTTTGGCTTCCATAGTTACTTCACGAGAAATCTCGGGATAACAGCAATATCCTTTGGTAATTAAACCATCAATAATTGTTGTTTTTCCAGTTCCAGGACCACCAATAATGACTACAATTTCTTTTTGCAAAATTTTTGAAATAAGGCGCAAATTTATTGAATTGTTTTAGATAATTAAGGTTGTTTTGAAATTTTATTTTTTAT
>CANCFZ010000125.1 GCA_947377425.1 Flavobacteriaceae bacterium | reverse complement strand
TCTAACAAAAGAATTTTAACTCAGTTGAATTTACTTTGGGGAGTTAACGCTTTCTTTTATGACAAATTTGTAAGCACCGACGATACTGTAGAAGACATCAATGAAATTGCAAAAAACAATGGTTATGTAAAAAAAGGTGATATTCTTATTAATCTTGCAGCAATGCCAGTTGTTGATAAAGGAATGGTAAATACATTAAGAATTACGGAGATAGAATAGTTTACTATTTCATTTTATATACAAAACCTCGTTTCTTTATTGAAGCGAGGTTTTTTTTTTTACATTTGGAACAGAAATTGCATTACAGTTACTAAATTAACTAAAAACACATTCAATAATGAAAAAGATAATTATACTTGCATTGCTTTTTTTGACAGTAAGTTTTGATTCTCAAAGACAATCTGCTTATGATGTCGGCGAATGGTTTAAATTCAGGATACACTATGGATTAGTAACTGCTGGATACGCCACATTAGAGGTTAAGGAAGGTGTGAAAAACAATAAAAAAGTATATCATGCCATTGGCCGTGGTTATACAACTGGAATGTCTAAATGGTTTTTCAAAGTCGAAGATAACTATGAGTCTTATTTTGATAAGGTTACAGGAAAGCCATACCAATACGTAAGAAAAATTGATGAAGGAGGTTACACAAAAGATCAAGAAGGTTTTTTCAATCAAGATAAAAATACTATCTTGGTAAAAGATTATAAAAACGACACAAACAAAACTTTTGCAACTCCAGAAAACATTCAGGACATTGTTTCTACGTTCTATTATCTTAGAAATCACCCTAATGTAGATAAATTAAAAGTGGGTGAATCAATTGCTATTGATATGTTCTTTGATGATGAAACAACAAAATTTAAGTTAAAATTCATTGGAAGAGAAGATTTAGATACCGATTTTGGCGTAGTTCCGTGTATGATTTTTAGACCATTGGTGCAATCAGGAAGGGTTTTTAAAGAACAAGAAAGCTTAACCGTTTGGATATCAGATGACGACAATAAATTGCCATTGAGAATAAAAGCAAGCTTGGCAGTTGGTTCTATAAAAGCAGATTTAGAATCTTTTAAAGGATTAGCAAATCCATTTACAATTAAAGTAGAATAAATGAACTCAGAAACAACTCATTTAATTGAGGAATTAGAAAAAAAATTTGATGCAATAAATCAAAAAACCGAAACACATCTTGAAGGATTACTTTGGTCTAAACCAATAACTTATTGGGATTATATCCAAACAGACGCATTATTAAACCTTCAAACACAAAGAACCACTTTACCCGATGAAATGGTTTTTATAATGTATCATCAAGTGAACGAGTTGTTGTTCAAAATGATACTTTGGGAAATAAAACAACTATGCCATTGTGAAAAACCAGAAACAAAGTTTTTTGCCGAAAGATTAATGCGAATTAGTCGGTACTTCGATATGCTCACCACATCATTTGATATTATGGGCGACGGAATGGAGGTCGATCAATACATGAAATTCAGAAATACACTAACACCAGCAAGCGGATTTCAAAGCGCGCAATACCGATTGATTGAGTTTTCTTCAACCGATTTAATTAATCTAATTGATTATCGTTTTAGAGCAACAATTGACCGAAACACGCCATATTCTCACGCATTTGAACATTTATATTGGCAAGCCGCAGGTAAAGATTACAAAACAGGTGAAAAATCATATTTAATTCTAGAATTCGAAAGAAAATATAAAGAGGAGTTTCTGCGTTATATGGAAGAATACAATACAATTAATATTTTCAGAAAGTTCAAGCAACTACCCGAAGAAGATCAAAAAAATACTGATTTAGTTGCGGCAATGCGCCATTATGACAGAACAGTAAACATCACTTGGGTAATGGGACATTTGAATGCTGCCAAAAAATATATCGAAAGCGGACAAGGTTCTGGTGAAGCAACTGGCGGAAGCGATTGGAAAAAATACATGCACCCAAAATACCAAAGAAGAATCTTTTTTCCGGAACTTTGGAGTGAAGAAGAATTGAAAAATTGGGGCGAAGATTGTTAAAAGAATAAACAACTCATATTGAGAAAAATAACTGTATTTTTATTGGTTTTTATAGCATTAACTTCTTGTAAAAAAACACAAGAAGATTTTGTTATTGAAGATGCTGAACCTCAAAAACCTATTGTAGATTTTGGATTTCATTATGATGATTTTAATGTGCATTATGATACTATTCAAAGCCAAGATACTTTTGAAAGAATTCTGAAAAAACAAAACCTTAACGGTAAAAAAGTTTCTGAAATTATTAGAGTAATAAAAGATTCTTTTCCAACAAGTGTACGATTTAAAAGACCTTACGTTTGTCTTCGCTCAAAAGACAAATACAATAAATTACAATATTTAATATACCAACCAACACGTTTAAATTATTATTTAGTTGATTTAACCGATTCTATTGTTGGATTTAAAAAAACTAGACCATTAACTTTTAAAGTGAGAACGGTTGCTGGAGAACTCACAGGCTCGCTTACGCAAACATTACGCAGTTTAAAAATTGAACCCACATTATCCGGACGATTAACCAAAGTATTCGCTTGGTCAATTGACTTTTTCAAATCCAGAAAAGGCGATAAATTTGCTTTAAGCTTTACAGAAAGATACATAAACGACACTGTTTATGACGGAGTTGATAGTTTGAGAGCCGCTTTTTTTGAATATAAAGGCGAAAAAATCTATGCGTTTCCATTTGTTCAAGAACGAAACGGAAAAGTAGATTATTATGATGAAAACGGAAAAGCATTAAAGAATTTCTTTCTAAAAGCACCATTGAAATTTGTAAACATCACTTCGCATTTTTCTAAAAACAGATTTCATCCAGTGCAATTAATGTGGAAAGCCCATAAAGGAACCGACTATGCAGCTCCAACCGGAACACCAATTATGACAACGGCAGCCGGAATTGTTGAACAAGCTGGATATACAGCGGGTAATGGAAACTTTGTTAAAGTAAAACACGATAAAACCTATTCAACACAATATCTTCACATGTCGAGGATTTTAGTGAGACGTGGACAACGAGTGAAACAAGGTGAAATCATTGGAAAAGTAGGAAGCACTGGTTTAGCAACCGGACCACATGTGTGTTATCGTTTCTGGAAAAATGGTGTTCAAGTAGACGCTCTAAAATTAAAACTTCCGAATTCTCAAGTTATGGAAGGTAGAAATTTGCCTAGATTTAAAGAACAAATCCGATCAATAAAAAGAGAATTGGATAGTGTAGCTGAGGTAAAATTCAATGAATAAATATTTTTTTTAAAAATCTTTATTCAACTACAACGATTGCATAGATTTTTGAAGTATAAAAATCATAGGCTCTTAGTTTTATCTGTAAACTTTTATCTAATTTTGTCTTTCAAAAATTAAATAATGGCTTTACAAAATACAAATCCAACAACTACAACTGCTTGGCAAAACTTAAAGAATCATTTTCTTAAAATGGAAAACAATTCCATTAAAGAAATGTTTCAAAATGATACTGAAAGAGCAGAAAAATTTCACATTCAATGGAATGACTTTTTAGTTGATTATTCTAAGAACAACATCAACCAAGAAACAGTAGATTTACTTTTAAAATTGACGGAAGAAGTAAATCTAAAAGATGCCATTTCTAAATATTTTGATGGTGATATTATCAATCAAACTGAAAATCGCGCCGTACTTCACACCGCTTTGCGTGCTTCAGAATCGGCAGCCGTTTTGGTAGATGGAAAAAATGTAATGCCAGAAGTTTACGCTGTTAAAAAAAGCATTGAAAAATTCACAAAGGAAGTAACATCAGGTGAAAGAAAAGGATATACTGGTAAACCATTTACAGATATTGTAAATATTGGTATTGGCGGTTCCGATTTAGGTCCGGCAATGGTTGTCGAAGCATTACAGTTCTATAAAAATCACTTAACTACTCATTTTGTTTCCAATGTAGATGGAGATCATGTAAACGAAATCATCAAAAAAATAAATCCAGAAACTACACTTTTCGTAATTGTTTCTAAAACCTTTACTACTCAAGAAACATTAACCAATTCTGAAACTATAAGAACTTGGTTTTTGCAATCAGCAAAGCAAGAAGATGTAGCCAAACATTTTGTTGCGGTTTCTACCAACATTCAAAAAGTTACTGAATTTGGAATCGATGCCAACAATATTTTTCCAATGTGGGATTGGGTTGGTGGTCGTTTTTCACTTTGGAGCGCAGTTGGTTTGTCAATTAGTTTAGCAGTAGGATATGACAATTTCGATAAGTTATTGAAAGGAGCTAATCAAATGGATGAGCATTTTAAAAACGAGTCATTCGATAAAAACATTCCAGTAATTTTAGCTTTATTAAGTGTTTGGTACAACAATTTCTTTGGTGCTGAAAGTGAAGCTTTAATTCCCTATACACAATATCTTCAAAAGTTAGCTCCTTATTTACAACAAGGAATTATGGAAAGTAATGGAAAAAGTGTTGGTCGCGATGGAAAAACAGTAAATTATCAAACCGGAACAATCATTTGGGGCGAACCAGGAACCAATTCGCAACACGCCTTTTTTCAATTAATTCATCAAGGAACTAAGTTAATTCCGACCGATTTTATTGGATATGTAAAACCCCTTTACGGCAATCAAGATCATCATCATAAATTGATGTCTAATTTTTTTGCACAAACAGAAGCATTATTAAACGGAAAAACTGCTGAGCAAGTTCAGGCAGAATTCGACAAACAAGGAATTGCTAAAGACAAAGCAGATTACCTAAAACCATTCAAGGTTTTCACTGGAAATAAACCAACAAATACTATCTTAATTCAAAAGTTGACTCCAGAATCTTTGGGTTCATTAGTTGCTATGTATGAGCATAAAATTTTCGTTCAAGGAATCATTTGGAATATATTTAGTTATGACCAATGGGGTGTTGAACTTGGAAAGCAATTGGCTAATTCTATTTTGGACGAAATTGAGTCTAAAGAAGTAAAAAAGCACGATAGTTCTACGGAGTTTTTACTTTCCCATTTCTTAAAAAATAAATAATATCAAACCTCATTCCTAATGGATGCTGTTTTTTTATTCTTTTTTCTATATATTTGTTAAAACAAAAATTAAATTCACATGTACCATTTTATACAAAAATTCCATTCAGGTTGGGCTTATTTAGCTCTTTTATTGTTAATTGTAGCCGTTGTTAATTCAGCAATTGGAATGACTTCTAAAAAAGAATTTACTGCTAAGGATAGAAAAATAGCTTTGTTCGGATTAATTGCAACTCATATTCAACTGGTTGTTGGACTTGTTTTGTATTTTGTGTCACCATTAGGATTAGCTTCTTTCGGACAAATGGCAGAGTCTGATGTTAGAATTCCTTCAATGGAACATCCTTTTTTAAACTTAATTGCAATTGTTTTAATCACAATTGGGTGGTCAAAACACAAAAAAGCAACAACAAACGAAGCTAAATTCAAATCGATAACTATATTTTATGGATTAGGATTACTTCTTATTTTGTCTAGAATTCCCTGGAAATTATGGTTTTAACATAAATTAAAGTCCTTTTTAGGACTTTTTTAGTAATCTTGTAAATCTTATTCTACAGAATTAAATTTATAAAAGGCATTACTTTTGTCAAATCAATTCAAATTTTAAAAATGAAAAGACGAATTCCAATTGTACTTTTACTTATAATAACATCACTTGTTGGAACCACATTTTTTGCTCAATCAATGTTTTCTGGCAAAAAAATCCAAAGAAGAAGCACACTAGATACTATTATTAGAAAAAATAACTCGGTTGAAAAACAACTTGTTGAATCAGATACTGTAATTCAATATCAAGGTAAGTTCAAGCCTTTCAAAAAAAGCGCTCACGCATCCTATTATGCCGATAAATTTCATGGTAGACGCACCGCAAGCGGAAGAGTTTATGACAAAACAAAATTAACCGCAGCACATAAATCGTTACCATTTGGCACCAAAGTAAGAGTTACTAATGAAGCCAACGGAAAATCGGTTGTTGTTGAAATTACCGATCGTGGACCATTTGTAAGAGGTAGAGAAATAGATTTGTCTAGAAAAGCATTTTATACCATTGCTTCTAGTAGTGGTATGGGTTACATTAAAGTAACTTTAGAAGTATTACAAAAATAAATCACCAAGTTTTAAAAGCATTCAAACTAAGATAAGAATTATAATAACGCTTATCTCCAGTAACTTCTGTGCCCAACCATATTGGTTTTTCAATCGATTCGTTTTCATCTTTGAGTTCAATTTCTGCCATAATTAAACCTTCATTTCCACCATGAAATTCGTCAATTTCTATAATGTGGTTTCCTGATTTAACCTCGTATCGTGTTTTTTCAATTGCGCCTTTTTCGCATAATTTTAAAAGCGATTTAGCTTCATCTAACGGAATTTCTTTTTCCCATTCCAATCGTGAGGCACCGCTTTCATTTCCTATTCCTTTAATTGTAATGAATCCTTTTTCTCCTTTGATTCTAATGCGAACCGTTCGTTCAGGATTTGAATTAAGATAGCCTTGTGCAATTTCATTTTGATTAAAAGCCTCGTCTTTAAAAGCTAATGAAGTCACTAAATATTTTCGTTCTATTTCTATCATAATTGCAATTGTTTAGAAGCACTAAGAAATTTCAATTTCTACGGCAAACATAGCAAATCTTTTAGTCTCCTCGCATTATTATTTTACACTGAGCTTCACAAAGTTTTTGCATAGAGTTAAGAAAAAAAGCAAGAAAGAATATAAACTTTGTATGTCTCTGTGTTATCTCTGTGTAACTCTGTGCTATTTTTTTTACACTGAGATTCACAGAGTTTTTGCACAGAGTTAAAAAATTAAAACAAAATAAACTTTGTGTATCTCTGTGCTATCTCCGTGAAACTCTGTGTAACGAATTGTAATAAAAAAACTAAATTTGTATTGTGTCAGATGAAATCAAACAACGAAAAATTATCCATGTAGATATGGATGCGTTTTACGCTTCGGTAGAGCAAATGGACAATCCCGAACTTAAAGGGAAACCATTGGCTGTAGGCGGTAGCGAAGTGCGTGGTGTTGTTTCGGCAGCGAGTTATGAAGC
>CANCFZ010000124.1 GCA_947377425.1 Flavobacteriaceae bacterium | reverse complement strand
TTAAAAACTTAGGAATTTGGACTAAAGTGGGTGCATCTTTTATTTGTATAGAACCTTGGTTGGGTTATTCGGATGCGGTTCATGCTACTGGAAACCTTTTGGAAAAAGAAGGAATACAGCTTGTTGCAGTTAATGAACGTTTTGAATGTAGTTTTTCTGTTGAGATATTGTAAAAGGTTTTAAGCACAAAATGCAAATTAATAGCACTTTATAAGATTTAATTTTTTAATTATTGGCTTGGTAAATTGGTTTATGATATTTTTATATATTTGATAAGAGAAAACCTAAACAAACGATTCGAGCTTTAGCCATTAATTATACAAAAGTTAGAGTAGCAAGCAAAAGAACCACAATTTAAAAATGAAGATTCAGAAAGTAATATTTTTAGCATACATCTTATTAGGAATTGCAATTGCTTGGTTTATTTATGATTGGGTAAATCCGCATTATGAAAAACGATTCAAGCAAAACTCAGAACAATTTGCAGAAAATCGTATTCAATTCGAAAATATAATAAAGGATATAAGATCTAAATATTTAGACTTTGACGAAAAACCAAATTTGACTGAATTGTCAAAAAAAATCTCAAAAGAGTATCAAGAAAAACTAAACGATATGGGAATTGAAAATTTAGAAATAAGCTATAATGAAGAGTTAAAGTGTTCCGAAAAAATAATATTTACTTTTAATGTTAAATCAGGTTATAATATCAGAAAACTAAGAACTGTCCAAATTATATTTTCGCCATGTAATAAACAGACTAAAAAAGGATTTTATATGAATTCGGGACAAATTGACGTTAATGGAGAAGGTAATAATTGGTTAATACTTTTAGACACCGATTTCATTTAAGCAGAAAGCTCTAATTTTTAAACCGTAACTAAAACTAAATTACTCATCAACTAAAAAGCCAATGCTAGAAATAAACTTTCATCCATTCCAAAATTTAGAAAGCGAGCGATTGCTACTTAGACGAGTGGCAACAACCGATGTGAACGAAATTATGGAGCTTCGTGGCAACCCAGAAACGATGAAGTTTATTCCAAGACCTCTTGTAACAAATAAAGAACAAGCGTTGGAACACATAAACATGATTGAAGCTAAAATTATTGAGAATGAAGGTATCAATTGGGCAATAACCATCAAAGGAAATCCAAAACTTGTTGGCGTTATTGGTCATTATAGAATTCAACCCGAAAATCACCGTTGCGAAATTGGTTACATGATACTTACACAATATAATGGAAAAGGTTACGTTACAGAAGCTATAAAAGTGGTTTTAGAATATGGATTTGAAGTGTTGAATATGCATTCCATTGAAGCAGTAATTGATCCAGAAAACATAGCATCCGAAAGAGTTTTACAAAAAAATAATTTTGTAAAAGAAGCGCATATTTTAGAAAATGAGTTGTGGGATGGCAAGTTTTGGGACACCGTAATTTATTCGATTTTAAAAAGAAATTTCAAAAAATAATATATGAACGAATTTGAAAAACAATACCAAGAGTTACAGAACTTTTTGAAGTTTGAAGACTTTTCTATTCTTACCAAAAGAATTATCGATTTAACGCTCGATACCGAAGACATCAATCAGTACCAAAAAACACTTAATTTTTTAACTTGGCTTGACCAAAACGAAAATAATGTTGATGCTAAAAAAGAAAAATATCAAGCCATACTTTCTGAGTTACATGGAGTTTTAATCAGTAAACCTATTGCACCAAAAGAAGTTTTAGTTTCTACAGAAAATCTTGAGAAAAGTTATGGTAGTTCAAGTTTTGGATTGGGTCCAATTAACATGGAATTACATCAAGGTGAAATCTTAGGATTGGTTGGTGAAAACGGAAACGGAAAAACAACTTTACTACGTTGCTTGTGTGGTGAATTGTACGCCACAAGCGGAAAAATAAACTACCATTTTAAAGGAAAAAATCAATATGATTTAAGAACAAAACTGGTTTATATTCCGCAACGCACCGATACTTGGTATGGCTCTATGTTTGAGAATTTGCAATTTACTGCAGCAAGTTATGGCTACAAACCCGAAGAAAATGAATTGGTTGTAGAATTAACAATCGCTAGATTAGGTTTACGAAAATTCAGAAATCACAGTTGGAAAAGTTTATCATCGGGTTACAAAATGCGTTTTGAATTAGCAAGAATGTTGCTTCGCAAACCAAAAATATTATTGATTGACGAACCATTAGCCAACTTGGATATCTTGGCACAACAAACAGTTTTAGAAGATTTTAAAGCCATTGCAAAATCGCCATTCCGACCAATCGGAATTGTATTGAGTTCACAACAATTATACGAAGTAGAAAAAACTTCCGATCAAGTGATTTTCTTAAAACATGGAAAACAGAAAAACTTACACGAAAAACCAGTTTCAGAAAATGAAATTGCACCCGAAAATAATTTGGTAATTGAGTTTGAAAGCGAATGGTCACAAAGTCAATTAGGTGATGTATTTGCTAAGAAAAATATGATTTCGTTACAGTTTAACGGCGGAACTTATATTGTAACTTTTCCAGAAAAAATGGCGGTTTATGACTTTATGCAATTGGCTATTGAAACCAAAATTCCGTTGCATTACTTCCGTAATATTTCCAATTCAACTCGTCGCTTTTTTGTATCTTAAAACGTAAAATCATGTTCAAAAACATTCAAAAATACTTACTTATAAATCAACCACTTTTGTGGAATTTGAAAATTGTTCCTATCACTTTTTTATTAATTCTATTTCATATTCTTTTCTTCATCATAGGATATTTAAATGGCGAATTAAACTTTCTTGAAACCGAGAGAAATTATGGTAGCGATAACGAAGCTATCACCATCTTTTTTGGAATTTTATCATCTATTATCATTTTAATTTTATGGATTGTATACTATTTTAAAAATAATGCTTTCAAATCTTTATATCCAAAAAATAATTTTTCATTATTCAAAGAATGGCTTTTAATTTTGGCAATAAGTTTACTATTAAGCACATTTTCTGTTTCATTTTTTTTAGGGAAAAACATTAAAATCAGAAGTTATTTTACAGAAAATGAACTTAAAAAACGATGTGAAACCATTAGTGAAGCGTCAATTTTTTATGAAGGTTCGTTTCAAGAAGCCAAAGAAATTGAAGTAAAAATAAATGATACTTTAAAAAATGTTCCACTCGATTACTTTCTATTCAAAGGGAAAAAATATAATTTGAATTCATTGATAAATAAGAATGTTGAAAGTTTTTCAATTTTTAATTCAACAGACGATTCCATTAGAAAATTAAAAGTAAAAACCTGGTTGGTTAACAATCAAAAAAACAATGTAAAATCATTATTTTCTGACTTTTTAAAGATTGCAAAAGAACATCAACTTAATGCAAATATTAATGAAAACAAATGGTTGTCATTGGTTTACAACTATCCAGACTTTATGACGAAGTATCAAATTGAAACTTCTGAAAAAGATAATTATAGTAATTATGCGGTTGATACTGCTGCTACAACGATGGTAATGCCTCCAGCAGAAAAATTTGACACTCTAAATCGTTACATTAAATATGTTGGAAAAGAGCGTTTTATATTCAACAAATATTTTGTTCCAGCTGCTGCATTATCCTACAATTACAACTTAATTTCAGAAAGTTATTCTAAACCGTTAGTAGATTATGATTTGTTATTGGTACTTTTTTATGTTTCATTAGGATTTTCACTTGTTTTATTCTCATTTAAAGTTACATCGGGTAAAAGTTGGCTGATTGCTCTTGTTTCCATTGGAATTTTCAATATTGTTTTAGGAATTATAAGTGCAATTTCTTCATCGGAATTTGTATATTTAATAGGTATTGAATCTATGATAACTATTCTTTTTATTTATTTCTTATATATTATTTCAAGAAAAAAAGGGAAGTCAATTTCAGCTATTCTATTAAATATTTTAATTTGGAGTTATGGTGCATTTTTCCCAATTATTTATTTTTTTATAATGACTATTTGCAAAAAGTGGGGTCATTATTATGATTATAATGGAGGCACTACTTATCTTGAAAATGATTACTATAAATTCTATCAATTATTGGAAGATAATGTTGAGTATATGCTGTATGCAAATCTTACAATTATGTTTTTAATGATGCTATTCTTTTCGTTTAAAATCAAAAAATGGAAAGGCGTTGCCGAAAGCTAAAAAAAAAAGAAACCCTTTCAGTATGTACATGCCCCAAAAAGTTAGACACTATTTGCGGTATTTTTATATATGTGATAAAGATTAAGTTGCAACGAAAGCTCGAATTTGTATACTTGCACCCACAAACAAAATATAAAAATAATTACATTGTAATGATGTGTTTATTTTTATATAAGTCATGCCTACGGCACTTTTTTTTCTACTTTATCTCATATCTGCTGGATTGAAAATACAGCCTGCAATATTAGGTAGAGCCTACAGCTATTATATGTTATGAAAAAGTTTTGTAGGAACGAACCATTTTGAAGCAACATATTTTATACGTTGTTTATGAATATAATGCAATATGAATTTCAATCCGTTTTTTAAAAACAATTATAGATGGTATTGATTTTGAGTCTTGAAAAATCACCCAATTCTATTCTTGTTATTCGAGAGCTTTGCTAGACTAGTGAAGAAATGATAAGTGGTGCATAAAAAGACCTAACAGTTTTTTAAATCTGTTAAGTCTAATCATTTAAAACTACAAGTGTATTGTTTTAAAGGTTCTAGCTACTCTGGATAGCTATCTGAATTCAAAACAAAAATTAGTAATTTAAACATAAAATCGAACTGACGATGTCTTACTTCACCAACTCACTTTGATTTCTAAAAACCAATTGTCCGTCAAAAGCATCTAGTAAAATGATACTGTCAGTTGTTACTTTGTTAGCCAAAATTTCTTTACTCAATTGGTTTAGTACTTCTCTTTGTATGACACGTTTTACTGGTCGTGCTCCATATTGTGGATCATATCCTTTTTGGGCTAAATACGCAATAGCTTCTGGAGTTGCATCCATAGTTATGTTTTGATGGGCTAACATTTTGGTTACGCTTTTGAGTTGCAAGCCTACAATTTGTTTAATATTGGCTTCTGTCAACGGCGTAAACATTACAATTTCGTCAATTCTATTAATAAATTCTGGACGTACAATTTGTTTTAGCAAACCAAGAACTTCTATTTTAGCTGCTTCGGTTGCGGCATCTACACTTCCTTTAAGATTTTCAAATTTTTCTTGAATAATGACACTTCCCATGTTAGAAGTCATGATGATAATCGTGTTTTTGAAATCAGCCACACGACCTTTGTTATCAGTCAATCGTCCTTCGTCTAAGACTTGCAATAAGATGTTGAATGTATCTGGATGCGCTTTTTCAATCTCATCTAATAATATAACAGAATAGGGTTTTCTACGAACAGCTTCGGTCAATTGTCCGCCTTCATCATAACCTACATATCCAGGAGGCGCTCCTACCAAACGGCTCACACTGTGGCGTTCTTGGTATTCACTCATGTCAATTCGGGTCATTGCATTTTCATCATCAAATAAATATTCGGCTAATGCTTTGGCTAATTCGGTTTTACCAACACCAGTAGTTCCAAGAAATAAAAATGTCCCGATAGGTTTTTTCATGTCTTGCAATCCGGCACGGCTTCTGCGAACTGCATCACTCACGGCTTCAATAGCTTCTTCTTGACCAACTACTCTGTGGTGCAATTCGTCTTCTAGTTTCAAGAGTTTTTCTCGTTCGCCTTGTAGCATTTTCATTACTGGAATTCCAGTCCATTTGGCAACAACTTCAGCAATATCTTCTCGAGTAACTTCTTCTTTAATTAAGGAAGTTCCGTCTTGATTTTCTGCTAATTGAAGTTGAAAAGCATCCAATTTTACTTGTGCATCTTTTATTTTTCCATAACGAATTTCGGCAACTTTTCCGTAATCGCCATTACGTTCGGCTTGTTCTGCTTCGGTTTTAAAATCTTCAATTTCTTGTTTTACATTTTGAATATTATCCACTACATCTTTTTCTGATTTCCATTTGGTAAAAATTTCGTTGCGGTCTTCTTTTAAGTTTGCCAAATCCATTCCCAAACCTTTCAATTTGGTTTCGTCGTTCTCACGTTTGATGGCTTCAATTTCGATTTCCAATTGCATGATTTTTCGATCCAGAACATCGAGCTCTTCGGGTTTTGAATTGATTTCCATTCGCAATTTAGAAGCTGCTTCGTCCATTAAATCAATAGCTTTATCGGGTAAAAAACGATTTGTAATATACCGTTGTGATAATTCAACTGCTGCAATAATAGCATCATCTTTGATTCGAACTTTATGGTGCGTCTCATATTTTTCTTTAATACCACGCAAGATAGAAATCGCACTTTCAGTATCCGGTTCATCAACCATTATTTTTTGAAAACGTCTTTCTAATGCTTTGTCTTTTTCGAAATATTTTTGGTATTCGTCTAAAGTTGTGGCACCAATCGCACGAAGTTCGCCACGAGCCAAAGCTGGTTTTAAAATATTCGCTGCATCCATGGCGCCTTCGCCACCACCAGCACCTAAAAGAGTATGAATTTCATCAATAAACAAAACAATATCTCCTTCGGATGATGTTACTTCTTTCACTACTGATTTCAATCGTTCTTCGAATTCGCCTTTGTATTTGGCTCCGGCAATCAGCGCACCCATATCTAAGGAATAAACCACTTTATCTTTTAGATTTTCAGGAACATCACCATCTACAATTCTATGAGCCAAACCTTCGGCAATAGCTGTTTTACCAACACCGGGTTCGCCAACTAACATCGGATTGTTTTTGGTTCTACGAGTAAGAATTTGCAATACCCGACGAATTTCTTCATCGCGACCAATTACGGGATCAAGTTTGCCGCTTTTGGCTAGTTCGTTTAGGTTTTTTGCGTATTTATTTAGTGAATTATAGGTGTCTTCTGCAGAAGCAGATGTTACTCGTTCGCCTTTACGCATTTCGTCAATAGCTGCTTGCAAACCTTTTTCGGTAACACCTTGATCTTTTAAAATCTGAGCGACTTTGCTTTTAGATTTGAAAATAGCTAAAATTAAATGTTCGATAGAAACGAATTCGTCGTTCATTTTTTTAGCAATGATTTCAGCTTCATTTACTGTTGTGGAAGCATCACGCGAGAACATTATGTCGCCACCAGAAACTTTTGGAAAACTTTGAATAGTGCTGTCTAGTATTTTTTTGAAAAGTTCTACATTAACGTTGAGTTTTTTCAAAATAAAAGGCGTTACATTTTCATCGACTTCCAATATGCCTTTGAAAATGTGTTCGTTTTCGAGCTGTTGTT
>CANCFZ010000123.1 GCA_947377425.1 Flavobacteriaceae bacterium | reverse complement strand
CAATTTAAAGAATTAAACATTATCCTTAAAGGTGACGTTGATGGTTCTGTTGAAGCGCTTTCTAACTCATTTGCAAAATTATCTACCGAAGAAATTCAAATCAATATTATACACAAAGGTGTTGGAGCAATTACCGAAACTGATGTAATGTTGGCTTCTGCTTCTGATGCGATTATCATCGGATTTAATGTTCGTCCTGCTGGAAATGCTAGACAGCTTGCCGATAAAGAAGAAATTGATATCAGAAACTACTCAATCATCTATGATGCAATTGACGACTTGAAAGATGCAATGGAAGGAATGTTGTCTCCAGAAATGAAAGAAGAAATTACTGGAACTGCCGAAATTCGTGAAACGTTCAAAATCTCTAAGGTTGGAACAATTGCAGGATGTATGGTTACCGATGGTAAAATCTTTAGAAACTCTAGAATACGTATTATCCGTGAGGGTGTCGTAATCTTTACAGGAGAACTTACCGCTTTAAAACGTTTTAAAGACGATGTAAAAGATGTTTCTAAAGGATATGATTGTGGTATTCAAATTAAGAACTACAATGAGATAGAACAATTAGATATCATTGAAGCTTTCCAAGAAGTTATGGTTAAGAAAAAACTGAAATAAATTTCAGATATACAAATTAAAAATTCCGAGCAATAGACTGCCCCCAAAAAGTTAGACACTATTTGGGGGTATTTTTATGGAAAGAAAAGTAAAATATGATTATGAATTTAAACTTGAATGTGTAAATAAGAATAAAAAATTACTACTTCAAATTTTATCTATTTGGTTTAATAATTATAGAATTAGGATAGCTTTTCTTCAAGGCATTCAAATTTCGCTCTGCTTCAATTCTAGTTTTGAAATTTCCAATCCATACCTTGTATAATGGGGTGCTAAAAACTATAGTTGCATCATAGGTTTTATTCTCCTTTTTGAATTGGATTAATGTTTTTTTTGATTCTTCACTAGTCCCGTTAAATATCTGAATTTTGTACCTATTATTGATTGTTATTGAGGAGTTTACTTTCCTTTTTTCATTCAATAATTGTTCGAATTTAGAATCTTGTGAGGCCGTAACTTCTTGTGCGAATAGGTTGCTGTAATTAAAAAAAAGTAAAATAAATAAACACAGTTTTAAGTGGTTAATTGTTGTTGAAAACTTCATAATAGTTTGATTTTTATGCAAATGTAATACATATAAGAATATACTAAAATATAAAAATTATTTAGAATTAATATAAATTGATAATTAAGATATATTTAAGGTTTTGAGAATAGTTCATAAATCGTATTTTTGCTCAAGTTTTAAAAAAAGTGTATTGGTGTTTTTGTAATAATACAGAAAAAACCGTACCACAATTTAGTCGATAATCATTTATAATATGAAAAAAGTGGGTAACCATAATTCGATTTCCAGAATTTATTCATTCGGATTAGCATTAATGCTAACTTTCTCCTTGTCAACATTTGCTCAAGAAGCTTCTGCAACTGCTTCTGCAACTGCTATTGCAGCAACACCTGCGAAAGCAGATGCAGCTCCTGCGGCAACTTCGGGAGGTGATGCGGTAAAAGGAAAAGAATTATTCAATTCAAATTGCGCTGCTTGTCATAATTTAGACAAGAAAATGACAGGGCCAGCACTTAGAGGTGTTTCAGGACGTCACAAAAAAGATTGGTTTTATGGCTGGATTAAAAATAGTTCCGCTTTAATTAAATCGGGTGATGCTGATGCGGTTAAATTGTGGGAAGAAAATAAACCTGCTGTGATGACTGCTTTTCCTCAATTGTCAAATGGTGATATAGATAATATCATTGCTTACACTGATGAAGTTAAAGTTGAAGCTCCTACTCCAGCTCCGATTCCAGGTGTTACTCCAAATGGTGGTGATGGTGGTATATCTAATGGAGTTATACTTGGCGCTCTAGCTTTAGTAATGCTTATGTTAGTAGTTATGTTGTTTTTAGTAAACAATGTATTGACTAAAATTGCAAAATCTAATGGTATTGAAGTTGCTAAAAATGAACCAACAATGCCAATTTGGAAGGCTTTTGCTAAAAATCAATTCCTAATGGTTGTGGCTGCAATATTCATGCTTTTAGGAAGTGCTTTCTTTGTGTATGGTTTTTTAATGCAAATTGGTGTAGACCAAGATTACTCGCCTATTCAACCTATTCATTATTCGCATAGAATTCACGCAGGTAATAATCAAATTAACTGTAAATATTGTCACTCATCTGCTAGAGTTAGTAAAAATGCAGGTATTCCTTCGCTAAATGTTTGTATGAATTGCCATAAAAATATTTCAGAAGTGTCAGATACTACATCTACTGCAGACGGTCATACAAAAGCATTTTATGATGGAGAAATTAAAAAATTATATACTGCTGTAGGTTGGGATGGAACCAAATATACTGGAAAAACTCAGCCAGTAAAATGGGTTAGAATTCATAATTTACCTGATTTTGCTTATTTCAATCACTCTCAACACGTAACTGTTGCTGGAATTGAATGTCAAAAATGTCACGGACCAGTTCAAACGTATGAAGTGCAAAAACAATTTGCTCCTTTAACAATGGGATGGTGTATTAATTGCCACCGAGAAACTAATGTTAAAATGGAAGGTAATGCTTACTACGATAAAATTCACAAAGAACTTTCTAAAAAATATGGTGTAGACAAATTGACTGCAGCACAAATGGGAGGTTTAGAATGTGGTAAATGTCACTATTAAAACGTTAAATTGTAAATTCGGTAGGTTTTAAGCCGAATATATAATTAACCAAATTACTGATTAAACAAAAATAATTAAGAAGCTAATATTTATATACGATGTCATCTAACAAAAAATACTGGAAAAGTGTTGAGGAGCTAAACGAAAACAGCTCTATTGTTGAGACGCTTAGAAATAATGAATTTTCGGAAGAAATTCCAACATCTGATTTTCTTTCAGATAAAGATTCATTATCATCTTCATCAACTACTCGTCGTGATTTCTTAAAGTACGTTGGTTTTACTACAGCAGCCGCATCATTGGCAGCTTGTGAAGGACCAGTCCATAAATCAATTCCATATGTAGTTCAACCAGATACAATTATTCCTGGTGTAGCCGATTTTTATGCTACAACTATGTTTGACGGATTTGATTTTGCGAATCTTTTAGTAAAAACAAGAGAAGGTCGTCCAATTAAAATCGAAAATAACACTATAGAAGGAGCTAAATTTGCTGCAAATGCAAGAGTTCATGCTTCTGTGTTGTCTTTATATGACAGTATGCGTCTTAAAGCTCCAAAAAAAGATTCTAAATCCGCTACTTGGAGTGAAGTCGATGCTACTATCAAAGCTAGTTTAGCTGAAGCAAAAACATCTGGAAAACAAGTTGTTTTACTTACAAATACTTTAGCAAGTCCATCTTCTGAAAAATTAATTGCTGATTTTATTGCAAAAAACCCAACAGCTAAACATGTTGTTTATGATGCAGTATCTGAATCAGTTGCTTTAGATGCTTTTGAAGCAGTTTACGGAGAAAGAGCTTTGGCTGATTATGATTTTTCAAAAGCAAATACAATTGTTTCTCTTGATGCAGATTTCTTAGGAGATTGGCAAGGAGGAAGTTATGACTCGGGATATGCAAAAGGAAGAATTCCTCAAGCAGGAAAGATGTCAAAGCATTTTCAATTTGAAGCAAACATGACTCTTTCAGGAGCAGCCGCTGATAAAAGAGTTCCGATGACTATTGCAAATCAAAAATTAGCATTAGTAAAAATTTACAATATTGTAACGGGTTCTTCTGTTGCGGTTGGAAAAATTGACAATGAAGCAGAAGTTGTAAAAGCTGCAAATCAATTGAAAGCTGCTGGAACTAAAGGTCTTTTAGTTTCTGGTATTCAAGATAAAAACGCACAATTATTAGTTATAGCAATCAACCAAGTTTTAAAAAGTGAAGCTTTGTTAACTGCTGGTGCAAGATTAATAAGAAAAGGTTCTAACGAAAAAGTAGCTCAATTAATTTCTGATATGAATTCAGGTTCAGTTCATACTTTAATTATGAGTGGCGTTAATCCAATATATACTTTAGCAAACAGTAAATCATTTTTAAGTGGATTGAAAAAGGTACCAGTTTCTGTTGCATTCTCATTAAGAGAAGACGAAACTGCTGAAAAAGTTACTATTGCTGCTGCTGCTCCACATTATTTAGAATCTTGGAATGATCATATGTTGACTAAAGGAACTTATTCATTGGTTCAACCAACAATTCGTCCATTGTTCAATACAAAACAATTTCAAGAAGCTTTAATGTCTTGGAATGGTGTTGCAGGAACTTATTACGATTATATCAAATCTAATTCCTCTTCATTCATTGCAGGAAGTACTTGGAATAAAGTGCTTCATGACGGTCTTGTAGTATCGGGTGCTGCTGGTATTTCTGGTGGAACTGCCGATTACAATGGAGCTGCAACTGCTTTAGCGCAGTCTAAACCAGTTAGTGGATTTGAATTAATATTATATACCAAAACGGGTTTAGGTGATGGTCAACAAGCTAACAACCCATGGTTGCAAGAGTTTCCAGATCCAATCACAAGAGTTTCTTGGGATAATTATGTAACTGTTTCTCAAGCTGATGCTACTTCTAAAGAATTAGGATTACAAAATAGAATCGTTGCTAACGGTGGTCTTAACGGAAGTTACGCTACATTAACTGTAAACGGTGTTAAGTTAGAAAACGTTCCAGTAATTGTTCAACCAGGACAAGCCAAAGGAACTCTAGGTTTAGCACTTGGTTATGGTAAAAAAGCTTCGTTAAAAGAAGAAATGCAAGTAGGTATTAATGCTTACGCTTTATATAATAACTTTAATAATGTTCAGTTTGCAACTATTTCCAAAGGAAGTGGTGAACATGAGTTTGCTTGTGTTCAATCACAAAAAACTTTAATGGGTAGAGGTGACATTGTTAGAGAAACTACACTTGAAATTTTCAATACAGCTAAAGACAGCAAAGAATGGAACCCAGTTCCTATGGTGTCTTTAGATCACAAAGAAGTAGAAGCTTCTAAAGTTGATTTATGGGAATCATTTGATCGTTCTGTTGGACATCATTTTAACTTATCAATCGATTTGAATGCTTGTACGGGTTGTGGGGCTTGTGTTATAGCTTGTCATGCAGAAAATAATGTGCCAGTTGTTGGTAAATCTGAAGTAAGAAGAAGTCGTGATATGCACTGGTTGCGTATTGATAGATATTATTCTTCTGAAGATACTTTCGCTGGAGATAACGAGAAAAAAGAAAATTTTGAAGGTTTATTTGGTGATAAAGGTTCTTTAGGTGGTTTTGGTAGCATGGAAAATCCAGCTGACAATCCTCAAGTGGCTTTCCAACCAGTAATGTGTCAACATTGTAATCACGCACCATGTGAAACTGTTTGTCCAGTTGCTGCAACATCCCATGGTCGTCAAGGTCAAAATCAAATGGCATACAACAGATGTGTTGGTACTCGTTATTGTGCTAACAACTGTCCTTATAAAGTACGTCGTTTCAACTGGTTCTTATATAACAAAAACAGCGAATTTGATTATCATATGAATGATGATTTAGGACGTATGGTTATCAATCCAGATGTAAACGTTCGTTCTCGTGGAGTAATGGAGAAATGTTCTATGTGTATTCAAATGACACAAAAAACAATTCTTGATGCAAAACGTGACGGAAGAGTAATAAAAGATGGTGAATTCCAAACTGCTTGTTCAAATGCTTGTTCTACTGGAGCAATGAAATTTGGTGACATAAATGATAAAGAATCAAAAGTAACAGAATTACTTGAAGATAGTAGAATGTATCATTTATTAGAGCATGTTGGTACTAAGCCAAACGTTATTTACCACGTTAAAGTTAGAAATACCTAGTTTAAAAAAGATTAATTAAGAAACAAGATAAAGGATTATGTCGTCTCACTACGAAGCACCCATTAGAAAACCATTAGTTATTGGTGATAAAAGTTATCACGATGTGACTGTAGATGTTGCTGCACCTGTTGAAGGAAGAGCAAACAAACAATGGTGGACCGTTTTTTCAATCGCATTAGCAGCTTTCCTTTGGGGAATAGGTTGTATCGTTTATACCGTTTCTACTGGTATTGGTTCTTGGGGACTAAACAAAACAGTAGGTTGGGCATGGGATATTACCAATTTCGTATGGTGGGTTGGTATCGGTCACGCAGGAACTTTAATTTCTGCGGTATTGTTACTTTTCCGTCAACGATGGAGAATGGCAATTAACCGTTCGGCTGAAGCGATGACTATTTTCTCAGTTGTACAAGCTGGATTATTTCCAATTATTCACATGGGTCGTCCATGGTTAGCTTATTGGGTAGTTCCAATTCCTAATCAGTTTGGATCATTGTGGGTTAACTTTAACTCACCTCTTCTTTGGGACGTGTTCGCAATTTCAACCTATCTTTCGGTGTCATTAGTTTTCTGGTGGACTGGTTTACTTCCTGATTTTGCTATGCTAAGAGACAGAGCAGTTACTCCTTTCAATAAAAGAGTTTATTCTATTCTAAGTTTTGGATGGAGCGGTAGAGCTAAAGATTGGCAACGTTTTGAAGAAGTATCTTTAGTTCTTGCAGGTTTAGCTACTCCACTTGTACTTTCGGTGCACACAATTGTATCTATGGATTTTGCTACTTCTATAGTTCCAGGATGGCATACAACAATTTTCCCTCCATACTTTGTTGCTGGAGCAGTTTTCTCTGGATTTGCAATGGTAAATACTTTGCTAATCATTATGAGAAAAGTATCTAATCTTGAAGCATACATCACAATTCAACATATTGAATTAATGAACATTGTAATTATGATTACAGGTTCTATTGTTGGTGTAGCTTATATTACTGAGTTATTCGTAGCTTGGTATTCAGGAGTAGAATACGAACAATATGCTTTCTTAAACAGAGCAACTGGTCCTTACTGGTGGGCATATTGGTCAATGATGACTTGTAATGTTTTTTCTCCGCAGTTCATGTGGTCTAAAAAATTAAGAACAAGTATCATGTTCTCTTTCATAATTTCAATTGTTGTAAATATTGGTATGTGGTTCGAGCGTTTTGTAATCATCGTTACTTCATTACATAGAGATTACCTTCCGTCTTCTTGGACAATGTTCTCTCCAACATTTATTGACATTGGTATTTTCACAGGAACTATAGGATTCTTCTTTGTATTATTCTTATTGTATGCTAGAACATTCCCTGTAATTGCTCAAGCAGAGGTTAAAACAATTTTGAAATCTTCTGGTGAATATTACAAAAAGAATAGAGAAAAAGAAGATAATAATCATTCAGATAA
>CANCFZ010000122.1 GCA_947377425.1 Flavobacteriaceae bacterium | reverse complement strand
CATTTCTGCCATTGTTGGCACGACTAAATTTTCTGACATATTCTATTGTTTAGTGACAACTCACGAGTTGTCATTACTAAATATTATTCATGTTGTCCATCGTCAAACACTTCGATAGTAACATCTTTTTCAATTAAATCGGTAAATTTTCCTCTGTAACGAGTTGCTTTTACCAAATGGTTATCAATCCAATGGTAGTTTCCACCACGAGGTTTTCCCATTACCATTCCATGATATTTAAAACCGTGTTTTTTTAACCAAATTTCGGTATATTCTCTATGAGCTTCAGTTCTTGAAGTAAAAAAGAATATAATATGACCTTCATCATACCATTTGTTTAAAGTTGCTAATGCATCTGGATAAACCTCTGCAGTTAACATTCTTTCTGGTTCTTCGTTTGGAATATCATCACAAACTGTTCCGTCAATGTCAATTAAATAATTCTTTACTCCTTCGGGTAAAATTGGACTTAGTTGTTGTCCGTTTTCAGTTACTGCTTGTAAGGTTTTGTCAATGTCTTCTGCTTTCATTTTTTTAATTTTTTAAAATTTACTTTTCATTTTCATTAAACTTATTTCTAACCTCACTTTATAGAAATTTGTTTTTTATTTTTAAATACTACAATCTATATTTTATAATTCATTTTTCCAATTCAATCGGTCTTGTTGGTTGTATTGCCATGGCGCTCCGTTATTTTCAATATTGGTCATCATGGCATTCAATGATTGTGGTGCAGCACTTTGTTCCATTACAAGAAAACGACGCATATCCATGATTATTGATAACGGACTAATATTTACCGGACATTCTTCGACACACGCATTACATGATGTACATGCCCACAACTCTTCTGCGGTAATGAAATTGTTTAACAACGAAATGTTATCTGGAATAAAAACACCTTTATTTTTATCTATATTTCTGCCTACTTCTTCCAATCTATCACGTGTGTCCATCATGATTTTTCGAGGAGACAACTTTTTACCGGTTTGATTTGCTGGACACGACGAAGTACAACGTCCGCATTCGGTACAAGTGTATGCGTTTAATAATTGAACCCAATTCAAATCCATTACATCGCTAGCGCCAAACTTACTTGGAACTGCGTTTTCATCAACTAGTTGCGCTGCAAACGGATCGGCATTTGGATCCATCATTAATTTTACTTCTTTGGTAACACTTTCTAAATTGTCGAATTGTCCTTTCGGATTCAAATCGGCAAAATAAGTATTTGGAAATGCTAATAAAATATGTAAATGTTTAGAAAAGTATAAATAATTTAAAAAGCATAAAATTCCAATAATATGTAACCACCAAAAAGTTCTTTCGAGCATCATTACGGCACTTTCATTCATTCCGTTGAATATTGGAGAAACGAAATGACTTATAGGAAACGAACCTGCTTGAATGTAATGAGAAACTCCAGCTTGCTGTAACCAAAAATCGGAAGCATTCATTAATAAGAATAATGACATTAAAACAACTTCAAAATACAGAATAATATTCGCATCTTTTTTGGGACTTCCGTCTAAATCTTTACTGATAAATCTTTTTAATTTGATGCTATTTCTTCTAATCCAAAATACTATTACTGCTACTAAAACCAAAAATGCTAGAACTTCAAATGATCCAATTAAGAAACTATAAAAACTTCCCATAAAAGAGAAAATTCTGTGCGTTCCAAAAAGTCCGTCAATTACAATCTCTAATAACTCTAAGTTGATGATTACAAATCCAATATACACAATAATATGAAAAACTCCTGCAATTGGACGCTTCACCATTTTGGATTGTCCAAGCGCAATCATTGCCATGTTTTTCCATCGTGCAGAGGAATTATCAGAACGATTTACTGCTGCTCCTAATTTGATATTTCGAATTATTTTTTTGATATTAATAGTAAAATATCCGAAACCAATTATTAGAAGTATCGCGAAGAAAATATTGTCTAAAAAGCTCATATAAAATAGGTTTTACTTTTTAATAGTATCATTAACAGGCGTTGCATAAGGTTTATTTTTCTTTCCGAAAAGTGAAACATTTACGTAACGAGTTGGGTTTAATCTTAAATCTTGCAATAGTAATTCTAATTCTTTTGAAGTCTTATTGAAATTGGTGTATAAAGCGTCATCTTTCATTAATTTCCCCATAGTTCCTTTACCAGCTTGCATATCACCCATCATTTTGTCAACATTTGCCAATGTTTTTTCGAGAGATTTAATTGTTTGTCCAATATTTACTTTAGCTAAAGAATCTGAAACTTTGGAAAAATTAGCTGATGCTTTTTCAACATTTGCCAAAGTGCCATCTATTTTAGATTTATTTTGGGCAATCATCGAATTCACATCGATTGAAGTTGCTTTGAATTGAGCTATAGTTGTGCTTAAATCGGCTAAACTTTTTCTCAGATTTTCTTTAGATTTTGTATCCAAAATTTGATTAACATTTTCTAACATTATGTTAGCATTATCAAGCAATTTGGTAATTTTATCTTTTAACGGAACAATTTGTTTAGCCAATTCATCAGTTAAACCAAGTTTACTAGAAGATACTAAAGAATCACCGTCAACAGCATCTAAACCTGCTTTTGTTGGAATAATTGCAATTTGTTTTCCTGCAATTAAAGTTGTAGCATAAATTTCGGCAACGCTAGTTTTCTTAATTGGAAAATTCGATTTGATTTGCATTTCAACTTTTATCCTAGCAGTTTCATTGTTAATAACAATTTTACTAACTTTTCCAACCACTAAACCATTAATTGTTACTGGTGCAGAAACAGCCAATCCTTCAACATTTTCATATTCAACATATAATGTTTTGTAATTTATAAATAAATCTCTTCCTTTTAAATAGCTATAACCCCAAATAAACAATAGGATTGAAGCGATTACTAATATGGCAGTTTTAATTTCTCTGGATAATTTCAAAATAGTGATTTTTTATTTTACAAAAGTAACATATTATTTGATAACGTCTTTAACGTCGACACTTTTCCCGTCTTTAAACGCTAGGATATAGGCCGAATCATAACCTTTGTCTTTGGCTTGTTGCAAAAGTTTTTTGGCTTCATCATAAATTGATGTTTCGCCATACATATATTTATATATAGATGAATGCGCGACAGAAACATTTTTCAATCCTTTAAAATTACTTGGTACAAGATCTAATTTAGTTGTACTTGCAGATATTTGAATTTTAAAGATAACTCCTTTAAATGTAGGTTTATCTTCTGATTTTGGTTCTGTTTTTTTAACTATCGTATCGATTTTTTTAATTTCTTGAGTTGACTTAATTGGTTTATCATCAACTCTTTGTGACGGCTTTTCTACTTGATTTTCGTCTGATTCACCACCATCAAAAAATTCTTTTTTATAACCCGTGATAGCTTTGGCTATTGCTTCGGCAATTTCTTGTTGACCGTCTTCCGAATCTAATTTTGCGCCTTCTACTGGATTAGAAATAAATCCATTTTCAATTAAAACTCTTGGCATGTAAGCTTTGTGCAAAACCATGTAAGGTGCTTGTTTAACACCTCCACCTCTACTCTTTTTCCCTAAATCTTGAACAAATCTATCTTGAATTTTTCCTGCTAATGCAATACTATTAGCCATAAATTCTTCTTGTTCAATTATCACACCTAAAAGTGATTCTGGCTTATTAGGGTCAAATCCTTGGTATTTTTGTTTGTAATCTTTTTCTAGAGTAATTACCGAGTTTTCTCGTTTTGCAGCTTCAAGATTGGAAGCGTTTTTAGACATACCCATTACATAAGTTTCAGTTCCATCTGCAACTGTATTTTTATTGGCATTGCAATGAATTGAAACAAAAATATTTGAATCGGCTCTGTTAGCAATATTAGCTCTTTCAACTAAATCAATGAAAACATCAGTTTTTCTGGTATAAATAACTTCAATACTAGGGTTTCTTTCTAATATTCTACCAACCTTTAGAGTTATTCCTAAATTGATATTTTTCTCAATATGACCATTATATACGGCTCCAAAATCATGATCGCCGTGACCAGCATCAAGAGTTACTTTGAATTTTGTTTGAGAAAAAGCTAAAGTTGAACTAATTAAAAGTCCAAATGCTAATGTATATTTAAGTTTGTCTATGATAATCATATTTTTTAAAAGTTAATTTTAATTAAAACTACAATGTTATAAAATTATTATTTGTCTATTTTTGACAAAAAATAATATGTAAGTTTGGCTCACCAAAAATCAAGCCATATTTTTACAAAAATAGTATTTAAACCTTTGCGTACAAACTTATTTTATATCGTTTTATCAGCCTATTTCCTAACAATTGGAAGTTCTAACCTATTGGCACAAGACTCACCTATAAAACAAAAGACTATTTCCGTTAAAAATCAAACAATTAAGTCTGAAAACGAAGCTGAAATCATACCAAATAATGAAACTAGCATTGTAAAAAAAAGTGATTTCAAAAAGCCTGATACCATCAAAATGAAATCGGTTTTGGAAGGAAAAGTCAAATATAAAGCTAAAAAATATGCCAAATTTGACCAAAAGAAAAAAATCATAACATTATATGATGGCGCCGAATTAAACTATTTAGACTACGAATTAAAATCTGGGATAATTGTTTTTGACTATCAAAAGAATGAGGTTTATGCTGGTCGATTAAAAGATTCATTAGGGAATTACACACAATTACCTGTTTTTAAACAAGGTTCAAACGTAATTGAACCTGATTCTATAAGATTTAATTATAAAACTAAAAAAGCAATTGTTTGGAATTCAAGAACTACGCAACAAGAACTAAATATAAAAGCTAAAATTTCTAAAAAAGAAAACGATTCTGTTTACTTTATGAAAGGTGCTCGTTTAACTACTTCCAAAGATATTGATGATCCTGAATATTACTTTTTAGTTAATAAAATGAAGTTTGTTCCAGGAAAAAAAGTTGTTATTGGAACAACAAATTTGTGGATTGAAAATGTGCCAACTCCAATTGCGCTTCCGTTTGCGTTTTTTCCAATAACCGAAAAAAGCCATTCAGGAATTATTCCACCAAGTTTTGGACAAAATAATACTCGAGGATATGCGCTTCAAAATGGAGGATATTATTTTGCTTTGAGTGATAAATATGATTTAGAAGTTTTAGGAGATTATTATACTAATGGTAGTTATGCAACTAGATTTCAATCAAATTATGCTAACAAATACAAATATAGCGGAAGTGTAAATCTTCGATTTGAAAATTTAATAACTAGTGAACGTGGTTATCCAGATTATGCTAGGAATAAAATCTACAACATTCAATGGTCACATACAAAAGATCAAAAATCAAATCCGAATTCTCGTTTTTCAGCATCGGTAAATTTAGGAAGTAGTCAGTATTTTCAACAGTCAATAAATCTTGCTAATATTGGTTCTACAATGAATAACACTTTGAGTTCATCTATTTCATTTTCAAAGACTTTTACGACAGTACCTCAAGTAAATTTTTCATTATCTGCAACTCATTCTCAAAATACACAAACAAAGCAAATAAACATGACTTTGCCTAATCTCCAATTCAGTGTTGATAGAATATTTCCATTTGCGCCTAAAGATGGTATCAAAAAAGGTTTTATAAAAAATATCAATTTACAATATAATTTAAAAGGAGAAAATCAAATTCAAACTACCGATCAATTTTTCTTTCAAAAAGAAATGTTTGATAACGCAAAAGTAGGATTTCAACATACTATTCCTTTAAGTACCAACTTTAAATTAATGAAATACTTTAGTGCGTCAACATCTTTAAGTTACAATGAAGTTTGGTACCTAAAAACAATAAATAAAGAATTTGTAACGACTTCTTTACCACCGTCATTGCCCACTGGAAGTGTCGTATCTACATCTGTAAATGGTTTTGATGCTTTTAGAACATACTCTTTTTCCAACAGCATTGGAACAACAATTTACGGAACATTTAATTTTGGTAAAAAGAACAAAATTCAATCAATACGTCACGTAATGCGTCCGTCTATTTCGCATAGTTACACACCAAGTTTTGCCAAGTATTATGATACTTATGCAATGGATGCAAGCGGAAAAAGAGCTGATTATACAAGATTTGAAGGAGGTATTTATGGCGCTCCTGGAAAAACATATTCTAATAATATTGGTTTTAGTTTGAGTAATACTTTTGAAGCTAAAGTAAGAGACAAAGACAGTACTGCAACAGTTCCTAAAAAAATTATGCTTTTAAATAATTTGAATTTATCTACTAGCTACGACATAGCCGCCGATTCTTTACGATTATCTCCAATGCGAATTAGTGGTGGAACTTTATTATTCAAACAAAAAATGAATGTGAATTTTGCGGCAACGTTAGATCCTTATGCATTGGGGAAAGACAATAAAACTAGAATTAATACTTTTAATATTGATAATGGTGGTGGGCTTTTTAGAATGACTAGTGCAAATCTAACTATTAACTATACCGTTGCTAGTTCTAAAGATGATAAACAAAAAAAGAATGTTCAAGGCTCAAAAAATGGTGGTCGAGAAGATGATTTGTTTGGAAGCAATAACGAATTAAACGATTCCAAAAACCCTGAAAATATTCAAAAAAATGATGATGATGATAAATTTACAGGATTTTTTAATGCCAAAATTCCTTGGGATTTAAACTTTGCATATTCACTAACTTATACTAACATTGCTAACGAAAGGAAAATAGGAAGTAATTCATTAATGATTTCTGCTAATACCGATTTAACACCCAAATGGAAAATTGGTGTTTCAACTGGTTATGATTTTGCAAAAAAAGGTGTTACATTCACTCAAATTCGTTTGAATAGAGATTTACTGAGTTGGAATATGAGTTTCAATTGGAATCCATTTGGAACTAATTCTTATTGGGGATTCTTTATCGGAATTAAGGCTGGAATTCTTAAAGATATTAAGTGGGATAAGCGAACACAACCCGACAGAACATTAAAATAGAATCATGAAAAAAATTATATTTACTGACAAAGCTCCTGCACCCATTGGCCCATACAATCAAGCTGTTTTAGTTGGAAATACTTTATACACTTCTGGACAAATTGCTTTGAATCCAGCTACTATGGAATTGGTTATTGAAGACATCGAAACCGAAACCAAGCAAGTAATGGAGAACATGAAGGCAGTTTTGGAAGCAGCTGGTATGACTTTTGAAAACGTAGTTAAGACAACAATTTTTATTATGAACATGAATGATTTTGCCAGAATCAACATCGTTTATGGTAGTTATTTTGACGAAAAAACTGCTCCTGCAAGAGAGACAGTTCAGGTTGCTGGATTACCAAAAGGTGTTAATATTGAAATTTCGGTGATTGCAATAAAATAATTTAATCACTTTTTCATTTCATCAATTCCAAATAGTAATAACTGAGCAGTTGCTTCATTAGTTGCTAATGGCACATTGTGGACATC
>CANCFZ010000121.1 GCA_947377425.1 Flavobacteriaceae bacterium | reverse complement strand
ACCGTGTAACGCGGAAAGCAGGAATATGGATTACTGATAAAGCCCGAGCCATTCGCTTCTTAATATTTAAGCCATTTATAAAGTTCTTTCCAAGTTGGTTTTTTGCCATACATTAGGATTCCAACTCGGTAGATTTTACTTGCAAACCAAACAACTCCTAGAAATGTACCAAACAAAATTGTCATTGAAAGTGCAATTTGCCACCATGGCACACCAAAAGGAATACGCATCATCATAACTATTGGCGAGGTTAATGGAATCATTGAAAAAACAGTTGCGATGGTTCCGTGAGGATCGTTCATCACTGTAAAAAAACCAATATAAACTCCCAGAATTAATGGCATTATGATTGGTAAAAGAAATTGTTGCGAATCGGTTTCGTTATCAACTGCAGCACCAATTGACGCATAGAATGAACTGTATAGAAAGTAACCGCCAATGAAATAAATGATGAACGAAATTAAAATTGTGGCAATTGGAAGATTCCATAATTCTTTGATATACATTGGAATTTCGCTTCCCATTCCTTTTTGAGCCATTTGAATAGCTTGCTGGGTTTGTGCTCCAGAAGTTGCTCCCATTTGAACTCCAAAAACAGATGACATTATAAACATTGCCGACATTCCGAGGATTGCCCAAATTAGGAATTGAAGAATTCCTGCCAATGAAGTTCCGATGATTTTTCCCATCATTAATTGGAATGGCTTTACAGATGAAATAATGACTTCAATAATACGCGACGTTTTTTCTTCAATAACACTTCGCATCACCATATTTCCGTAGATAATTATGAACATCATTATCAAATATCCAAAGACTCCACCAATTCCGATTTTGATTTCATTTAATCCTTTAAGTGCAGTTTCGCCAGATGCTTTTGATAGATTTATGGAAACATCTGCTTTAGCTTTGTTAATTTTTAATGTATCTAAACCCACCTTTTGGAAATTTTCGGATGTGATTTTTTTAGCTATAATATCTTCTAAATCTTCAACAAACATAACACCTGGGCTATCATTGGATATGTATTGAATCTTTTTTTGAAGCGATACATTATTAGTATCATTTGGAATTACTAAAAGCCCTTCGTAACTTTCACCTACAATGCTATCTTTTAAAATTTTTAAATCAACTTTTGATAAATTAACGTATTTATATTCTTCGTCACTTTTAAATTCATTTACAAATCTTCCCGTTTCATCATGGATTGCAATGGTTTTTAAATCGGCTTTCATTTGACTTAAATAGCCAACAAAAACTGCAATTCCAACAAATAATAATGGACTCAAAAAAGTCATTACAATGAATGATTTATTGCGTACTTTGGCAATAAATTCTCTTTTTATGATTAGTGTTAATTTACTCATTATTCAGTTACAGTTTTAATGAAAATATCGTTTACACTTGGTATTTTTTCCATGAAATGTGTCACTTGTCCTCTTGAAATTAAAGTGTTCAATAATTCATTTGGAGTTGTAGTTCCTAAATTGATTTCTAGCTTTAATTCATCGTTTAGCGATTTAAAATCGGTTTGGGTAAGTGTAAATTTTTGTGCTAAATCATACATTAAACTTTCGATATTATCGCTTAAAATCCCAACTTCGTAGCTATTTGTTCTGAATTGTTTTTTGACATCAGTCAATTTCCCTTCAATTAATTTATTTGATTTGTGGATTAACGCGATATAGTCACACATTTCTTCTACGCTTTCCATACGGTGTGTTGAAAAAATAACAGATGTTCCTTGTTTGTTTAATTCTATGATTTCGTCTTTAATTAAATTGGCATTCACTGGATCAAATCCTGAAAAAGGTTCGTCAAGAATAAGCAATTTAGGTTTGTGTAAAACGGTTACCACAAACTGTATTTTCTGCGCCATTCCTTTGGATAATTCTTGGATTTTTTTGTTCCACCAACCTTGAATTTCTAATTTATCAAACCAGTACTTCAATTGAATTTTGGCATCATTTTTCGACAGTCCTTTTAGTTGTGCTAAATACAAACATTGTTCACCTACTTTCATTGATTTATACAACCCTCGTTCTTCTGGCATATATCCAATATACTGAACGTCTTCTGGTTTAAGAATTGCTCCGTCAAGAATAATTTCGCCACTATCGGGCATTGTAATTTGGTTGATGATTCTAATTAAGGATGTTTTTCCTGCACCGTTTGGACCAAGAAGTCCATAAATACTGCCTTTAGGAACAGAAAGAGAAACTTCGTTTAGCGCGGTATAATCTCCGTATTGCTTCACTACATTTTTTACTTCGAGGATATTACTCATAAATTTTATTAAATTTCAATTTCAAAAATCAACTTCAACTTCAAAAATCAATTTCAATTTCAAAAAATTTGAGCGTTTAAAATAAATTCAATTTGTTTCATACTATTTGATATTGCTATTGAATTTTACAATTGTCATTGAATTGGTAAAAGTATTGAATTAGTATAGATTTGAATGGATTTGTTACAAAAAACCCACCCTTATTTTGACACAAGGATGGGAAAAATTGCTATGAAAAAGAAATTACTTGTTTCCAAGTAATATTCAAATGTAGAAATAATTTTACAATTAAGAAAACATATCTTTAACTTTTTCGAAAAAAGATTTATCAGTCTTTTCTGGATGCGGAATAAAGTTTTCGTCTGTTAATGAACTTTCAAAGAATTGACGTTGTTCTTTAGTTAATGTTTTTGGAGTCCAAACGTTTACGTGAACTAATAAATCTCCACTTCCGTAACTATTTAAACTCGGAATTCCCTTACCTTTAAGTCTTAAAATTTTACCCGACTGAATTCCTTCTTCGAGTTTAATTCTTACTTTTCCGTTTACTGCTTCAATATCTTTAGAAACACCCAAAGCTGCTTCTGGGAAACTTATATATAAATCGTAATGAAGATTTTCGCCTTCACGTTTTAAAAACTCATGCTCTAATTCTTCAATAGCAACTATTAAATCTCCTGGAACACCGTTACCTGGTGCATCATTACCTTTGCTTGAAACTTTGAGTTGCATTCCGTCAACTACACCAGCTGGAATTTTAATAGAAACTGTTTCGTCTTCCATTATCATTCCTTGGGCATCAGCATTTGCTGGTTTGCTATCGATTGTTTGACCTGAGCCACCACAAGTTGGACATGTAGTTGCTGTTTGCATTCTACCTAAAATGGTATTAGTAACTCTCAAAACCTGTCCTTGTCCATTACATGCTGAACAAGTTCTATATTTTACTCCTTGTGCTTGGATTTTTCGTTTTACTTTAACTTTTTTCTCAACGCCATTAGCGATTTCTTCAAGAGTTAGTTTAACTTTTATTCTAAGATTACTTCCTTTAACACGACGTTGACCTCCTGAATTTCCGCCAAAACCACCGAATCCACCACCACCAAAAATATCTCCAAACTGGCTAAAAATATCGTCCATATTCATGTGACTTCCTCCAAAACCACCTCCGCCACCGTTAGCTCCATCAAATGCTTGATGTCCATATTGGTCGTATTTGGCTTTCTTTTGAGGATCACTTAAAATTTCATAAGCTTCGGCAGCTTTTTTAAAATTCTCTTCAGCTTCGGCGTTTCCTGGATTTTTGTCTGGGTGAAATTCAATTGCTTTTTTGCGATATGCCTTTTTTATTTCGGCTTCGCTTGCAGATTTTGTTATGCCTAATATTTCGTAAAAATCTTTTTTCATTTATTCTTTATATATAAAGTTAAGGACAAGTCGCGACTTGTCCCTACGAATAATTATTGTCCGATTACAACTTTTGGAAAACGGATGATTTTATCCCCTAGTTTGTATCCTTTTTCTAGAACGTCAACTATTTTTCCTTTTAATTTATCGTTTGGTGCTGGAATTTGTGTAATTGCTTCGGCATAATCTGCATTGAAAGCATCGCCTGCACGAACTTCGACTTCTTCTAATCCTTTAGAAACTAGAGTTGATTTAAGTTTTTCATGAATTAATTCAACACCTTTTAATAAAAGGTGATCGTCTGATTTTGAAATTTCAACAATTGCTCTGTCAAAATCGTCAAGAACAGGCAAAATGGCTTGAAGTACTTCTTGATTGGCAGTTTTGAATAACTCTATTCTTTCTTTAGAAGTTCTTCTTTTATAATTTTCAAATTCAGCAAAAAGACGTAAAAACTTATCCTTTTCATTTGTTAATTCTTCTTCCAGTTTTTGCTCAATAGTTAATTCTTCTGCACTATCAACTCCCATAGGAGCAACGTCTGGTTGATTTTCTTCTAATTGATTTGTTATTTCAGTTTCGTTTTCAAGAATTTCTTTATCCGTATTTTCAGTACTCATTTTGCTTTTATTTTTAAATATATTTTTGATATTCATTTTATTTTTTTATTCCGAAGATTTGAAAGCAAAAGTACTGCCATTTCTTAAAAAATGTCAAATTGTCACAAAATTCACTTTTAAGAAAGGAAGAAATCACAAAGGAAACAAAGTTTTTGTAGTAGAAAGATAGTCTTTAAAATTCTGAATTTAGTAACCAAAAGATTGAGTTTAGCCCTGATGGGAACTTCATCCTTTTCTTTTGTTGCCTTCGAGTACCTCAGGTAACAAAAGAAAAGGATTATGAAATGAAAGATCAGGCAACAAAAGAAAAGGATTAGGCAATAAAAGAAAAGATGTTGTGGACAGCAGGAACATAGATTAAAAAATACCTAAAGTGATGCTCCTAAAAAACTTTAATAAAATTTTAAGACTATTACGTTTTAGTTGTGCGTATATTTGGATTATAAAAGGTTTACAATTAGTCGAAAGACGAACAATATTATTAATTCTATATGAAAAAAGTTCCAGAAATAACTGGAACTTTTTTTATTTTATGATGTTTTGCAAAGCTGATTCTGTTGTAGGAAATTGAAATTTGAATCCGAGTTCGAGTGCTCTTTTTGGTAGAATTTTTTTATTATTAAATAGCAAAATACTCATTTCACCAAGAATTAATTTCATAACAAATTGAGGTATATTTGGAAGAAACAAGGGTCTTTTTAAATGTTTTGCAATGGCGATGGTTAGATTTTGATTGGAAATTGGATTTGGTGCAACAGCGTTTAAAATTCCTTCGATTTGGTTTTGAATTACGAAATAATATAAATTGGCAACATCGGATAAATGAATCCAAGATTGCATTTGTTTTCCTGTGCCGAAGCCAGAGCCAACGTACATTTTAATTGGTTTTATCATTTCTAAAAGCGCTCCGCCTTTTTCGGAAAATACTACTCCAGTTCTAAGCTTTGTGACTTTTAGATTTAATAATTTGAATTGGTCGGCACTTTCCTCCCATTTTACGACTACGTTTCCTAAAAATGTATTATCAATTTGTGTTGAAGACTCGTCGTAGACATTTTCATAACTGTCGGGATAAATTGCGGTTCCTGATGCAGAAATAAAATGTTTGACTTGATTAGAATGTTTTTTCAACAAGCTGAACAACAAATTAGAAGATAAAACTCGGCTTTCAATTAATTCTTGTTTGTATGAATTCGTCCATCGTTTTGAGATTGATGCACCTGCCAAATGAACGATTGCATCAACACCCTCAATGCAATTCTCATCAATTTTTCCTTCTTGTGGATTCCAAAAAAAACCGTAATAATTAGCTTTATTGTGAATTTTTAAAGGCGAAGTCGTTAAATAATGAACAGTATGATTGTTTTGCAAAAGCAATTCCGTCAATTCTTGACCTATTAATCCGGTTGCGCCTGTTATTAAAACTTTCATCTTCTTTTTTATTCAAATTTACGATGAAAAAATTATAATTGAACGTTAATTATTATTGGTTTAACTATTGTTGAAGATATTATGACTCAAACGTTATTGTATTATAAAAAAACACTTCGACTGCGCTCTGTGTGACAAATAGTAATAAGTTCGTGAGAATCTGAAACAAGTTCGTGAGAATTTGAAACAAGTTCAGATTAAAAAAAAATCCCAACTTTCATTGGGATTTTAATACAACTAAACAAACAAATTATTCTAATTACTTGAAACGCTTCCTCCGGATGTTTCTTCTTTAGAAATATTTTTTGGCGTACCTGAATAATCTATTGAGGCACCGCTATTGGCTTTGGCAACCAAATTAACTAAAGGATGAACTGCTGTAGAACTTCCACTTGTTGCTTCGGCAGTAACTTCATTGGCTAAAAGAGTTTCGGCATTAATTTCGGCACCACTTGTTGTTGAAGTTCTTACTTTTAATGCTTTTCCTGATAATGTGATGTTACTTCCGCTGGTTGATTCGGCGTTGATTGAATCAAATTCTAATGTTGCTTCAATTTCGCTTCCGCTGGTTGTTGAAACTCTTATATTGGTTGCGGTTGTTGTGCTTTTTAGCGTTCCATTTGTTTTAATATTTGAACCACTTGTAGCTTCTAATCCTTCGATTACAGGCATTTTTACATGAACAGTTTCTGAATCGGCATTGTAAATATTTTCATCAGATGAAATTACTAAAACTCCATTTTCAACTTTGGTTGTGATGTGACTTAATAAATTTTGATCGGCTTCAACTTCAACAAAAACCTCATTTGCTTGCTCTACAACAACTTCAAGTCCGCGACTTACAGAAATTTTAGTAAATTTTTCGGTGATGGTTCTTTTCTCGGTTTGAACATTTCCGTTACCTTTAATTCCGTTGAAAACATTGTTTCCGCAAGAGGCAAATAATAATGCAACTAAAACTGTTACAATAAATTTTGTGCAAAAAACTATAACTTTTACCATGACTATTTTGTTTTAATGATTACTCCTTCTTTATTAATTATCAAACTTCCAGGTTTGTTGGTTCCTGTTGTGTTTTGAATTACTTCTTTTCCGTTTATTTTTACTGAAACTGTTTTTACAGAATCCATATCTTCAATAACATTTACATCTTCTGTTTGAATATCAACATCATTGTGCTCATTCTCATCTGCTGGACAATTTAAACATTTCACTTGCGAATCGCTTACTCTATAAATATAATTTCCAGAACTATAATGTAAGTTGAAGAATTCATCGTTTGATTTATCAAAATTTTGAACACTTTCATCCATTTTCAGTAAAGTTCCTTTTGGAACATATAAAAACAATTCTACTCGTTGATCTCTAAATTTATTAGCCACTTCTGTCAATAAATAATTATCTAAAATTAATTTATTACCAACAATTTTATAAGCATATTTAATTTTTTCTGCTCTGTTTTTAGCTTCATCAGCCGATTTTCCTACGGCTAATTTTTCTACTTGCAAATAAGGTAATTTTTCATCGGTTTTCATCAATTCAATACTTACATTGTTAGAGTAAATAATCTCATGATTTTGTTCGTCTTGTGTTAATTTAAAATCAATTGGAAATATTGCAAAATACACATTATTAGCCATTTGGATTATTGCAGTTGGAATATTAATCTCTTTTGGAATAAATGAATTTACACAAATTTCT
>CANCFZ010000120.1 GCA_947377425.1 Flavobacteriaceae bacterium | reverse complement strand
GAATTAGAAATTTGGGCAAAAGAAGAAAATTACAAATTTGCAATTCTTGAAACAGGATTTATGCAAACCGATGCCATTTCGTTATACCAAAAAATGGGTTACACATTCACCGAAAATTATGGTCAATATAGTGGTGTTGAAAACAGCATTTGCATGAAAAAATCATTACTTTTTTAACACTTCTAAAATCAAAAATCGTTAATCTTCAATCAAAAATCATTATGAACTGGGAACAACTTTTATCACTAAAACGTCAAGGAGACAAAGGAAAACGACTACGAATTGAGCAAGACGACACTCGTTTGGGCTTTGAAGTCGATTATGACAGAATCATATTTTCGTCAGCTTTTAGAAGTTTGCAAGATAAAACGCAAGTGATTCCGCTTTCTAAAACTGATTTCGTGCATACACGATTAACTCATAGTTTAGAAGTTTCGGTTGTTGGTCGTTCTATTGGAAGATTAGTTGGCAAAAAAATTATCGAAAAATATCCTCATCTACAAGAAATTCACGGTTATCAAGCCAATGATTTTGGTGCTATTGTTGCAGCGGCATCTTTAGCTCACGATATTGGAAACCCACCATTCGGACATTCAGGAGAGAAAGCAATTGGAGAATATTTTTCTATCGGAAAAGGGCAAAAATTCAAAGACCAATTAACAGAAAAACAATGGCAAGACTTAATTGATTTTGAAGGAAATGCCAACGGTTTTTCAGTTTTGACAAGTTCACGTCCTGGAATTGAAGGTGGCATCCGATTGACTTATGCTGTTTTAGGAGCTTTTATGAAATATCCAAAAGAAAGTTTACCGAAGAAACCAACTTCTAATATTGCTGATAAAAAATATGGTTTCTTTCAATCAGATAAAGATTTTTTTAAAGAAGTTGCTACTGAATTGGGTTTGATTCCAAATAAATCTGGGAATGACATTGGTTATGAACGCCATCCTCTAGCCTATTTAGTGGAAGCAGCCGATGATATTTGCTATACTATTATCGATTTTGAAGATGGAATCAATTTAGAATTAGTTTCGGAAGATTTTGCTTTAGAATATTTAATAAAGTTAGTGAAAGACACCATTGACACTAACAAATATCAGACACTTACTACAAAAGAAGATCGTATCAGTTATTTGCGTGCATTAGCAATTGGAAATCTAATTAACGATGCAGTTCGAATATTTATAGAAAATGAAGAAGCTATTTTAAAGGGCGAATTTCCGTTTGCTTTAACTGACAAAAGCAAATACAAAGCACAAATTGATGACATCATTAAATTGAGTGTAAAAAACATTTATCAAAGCCGTGAAGTTATTGAAAAAGAACTTTCTGGTTATCAAATGATTAACAATTTATTAGATAAATTCATCACGGCTTACAATAACAAACACGAAGGAAAATCAACCAATTACGACAAACTACTTTTGAAAATTCTTCCAGAAAAACACGATGTTGAAAAGGAAGATTTATATGATAGGCTTTTACATATTTGTCATTTTGTTTCCATGCTGACCGACGGTAAAGCCTTGTTGTATAATAAGATAATTTCTGCTTAAATAATGTTAATTTTTTGATTTTCAAATAAAACAATTGCTTTTGCATATAAAATAATATATTTTTGTAATCCAAACTAAAATAACTTCAATTTACAATTATGAAAAAAATTACATCACTATTGATGATTTTGTTTTCAATTTTAGGTTTTTCTCAAGATAACAAAGAGAAAATCCAAACCTATTTGAATGACAACAAAGCAAAATTTAACTTAACAAATCAAGACATTAGCGATTGGTTTGTAGAAAGTATTGGTAGTTCAGAGTCAACAAAAATTGACACTTACTGGATAAAACAACGATACCAAGGAATTGAAATTTACAATGCGTTATCAAATGTATGGGTAAAAAATGACGAAGTAATTAATGTTATTAATGGATTTCTTCCAAATATCAATCAAAAAGTTAATACTACAACACCTACTTTATCTGCTCTGAACGCTTTACAAAAAGCTTTTGTATCGTTAAATGCAACTGATGTTAATGGTCAAATTATTGAAACCATTAGTAATAACGAATTTAAAATTTCTAATGGAAATTTGAATGAAGAACCAATTAAAGCAAAATTAGTATATCAAACAGAAAAAAACACTTTAAAACTAGCTTGGGACTTAACCTTCTATACTCAAGATCAAAAGCATTTATGGAATATTAGAATTGACGCTGTTACAGGAAATTTATTAGAGAAAAATGACATGGTTATTTCATGTAATTTTGAAAGCAGTAGAGCTTCTTCTAAAAATAATTTTTCATTCTATAGCAATTTTTTCAAAGAAACAAGCACTAATGCTTTAGCTCAAGTTCAAGGCGGGTCTTATAGAGTAGTTCCTTTTAATTATGAAAGTCCGAATCATCATACTAGAGATTTAATTACAAATCCTGAAAATGCAACTGCATCTCCAAAGGGCTGGCATGATACAAATACTGCAACAGGAACTTTAGCGACTTTAAAATATACTTACACTAGAGGAAATAACGCATGGGCAAGAGCAGATTACAGCAATACAAATCCTACAGCTGCATCAACTGTTTCAACAACTAATGGTTATGCTCCTACCAATGCAGGATTAGTCTTTGATTATCCTTACGGAGGAACTTCTGTAGCATCTAACACCTATATTGATGCTGCTTGTACTAATTTATTCTACATGAATAATATTTGTCATGATATATGGTTTCAATATGGTTTTAATGAGCCTAATGGTAATTTCCAACAAACAAATTATGTATCTGGAGGATCTCCCTCAGATTATGTTTATGCAGACGCACAAGATGGTTCAACAGCTGCAACACCAACTTATGACAATGCTAATTTCTCAGCACCAGTTGACGGAAGTAAAGGAAGAATGCAAATGTATTTATGGAACCCACCAGTTCCTGTAACATATAGTTTTTTAGTAAATTCACCGTCTACAATAGCTGGAAATTATGATTTTAGACAAAATACATTTAAACCTGGACACGTTGATTTACCAATTGACCCAGCATTTTTACAATCAAATATAGTTTTATATGATGATGGCACACCAGATCCTGGTTATACTGACAATGCAGACGCTTGTAATGCGGCTGTAAATGCAAGTGCCTTAAATGGAAAAATAGCTTTAGTTAGACGTTCACTATCAGTAGCTTCAGGAGGAAGTCCTTGTAATTTTACAGTAAAAGTGAAAAATGCACAAAATGCTGGTGCTATTGCTGTAATTGTTTACAATAATGTAGAAGTTCAAGATGCTGCAGGAGTTGTATATCAAATTCCTATAGCAATGTCAGGAGCAGATGCAACTATTACAATACCTGCTATTGGAGTTACTAAAACAATTGGAGAAATGTTGTCAAATAGTCTTCAATCTACTGCTGTAAATGTAAAACTACAGTTACCTGCTACCTTTTTACCCTATGTTAATGCCGATGGCGATTTTGACAATGTAGTTATTGCACATGAATTTGGACATGGAATTTCAATTCGTTTAGCTGGCGGTAGAAACAATTCAAGTTGTTTACAAAATGCTGAACAAATGGGAGAAGGTTGGTCAGATTGGTTTGCCTTAATGTTGGATATGAAACCTGGTGATGTTGCTACAGCACCTAAAACAGTTGGTACATTTGTTACTGGTCAAGCAACAACAGGTTATGGAATAAGAAATTATCCATTTACTACAGATATGACTGTGAATCCTGAGACTTTTAACTATGTGAATCTAAATCAAGTGGATGACGGAACTGGAACAATGGTTACCGAATCCCATAATGTAGGTGAAGTATGGGCAACAATGCTTTGGGACTTAACATGGGCTTACGTTAATAAATATGGTTATGATGACAATAAATATACAGGTACAGGCGGAAATAACAAAGTAATGAGATTGGTATTAGATGCAATTAAATTACAACCTTGTAGTCCAACATTTGTTCAAGCGCGTGATGCCATAATTGCTGCTGATCAAGCAACAACTGGCGGACACGATTATTGTATGATATGGCAAGTATTTGCAAGAAGAGGTTTAGGTGTAAATGCAAACTCTGGTCTTAATACTTCTTCAATTGACGAGGTTGAAGATTTTACTGAACCTGCTGCTGGACCAAATTGTACTCTATCAACAAACTATTTTGAAAATCAAGAATTGTTTAGAGTGTATCCAAACCCAACAAACGGTTTACTTAACATTCGAATCAACAACTATGTTGGAAAAGTGAATATTCAAGTAATAGACATAAATGGAAGAATTGTAAGTGATTACAAAAATGAAGAATTCAATATTGAAAAATCATTAAACTTAAACAATCTTCAAACTGGTGTTTACATCCTTAAAGTAACTGGAGATTCATTGAATTTTACACAAAAAATAATGAAAGAGTAATTCATTAAATTATAAATAGAAAAGCGACTTAAAAATTTTTAAGTCGCTTTTTTTATGCTAAATTATTTTATAAAGTTGTTATTCCAACAAGACTTTTACTATACTGTCAACGTCAATTTTACATATTTTTTGAAGTTCATCAACTGTTCCGTGCTCAACAAATATATCTGGAATTCCTAAAGTTTTTATTGGAATTGTATAACTATTTTTAGTAGCAAATTCAATAATTCCACTACCAAAACCGCCTTTTATAGCACCATCTTCAATTGTAATTACTTTTTCAAATGATTGGAAGATTTCATGTAAAAGTTCTTCGTCTAACGGCTTTACAAATCCAAAGTCATAATGAGCAATTTCATCATTATTAAAAATTTTATCTAATGCTAAAGTTACATTATTACCAATAAATCCAGTAGATAAAAATGCAATTTTAATTCCGTTTTTTAGCAAATGTGCTTTTCCAATTACAATTTTTTGAAATTTGATTTCTGAAATTTGCTTATTGTAATCTCCAAACTTCCCTCTTCCTCTTGGATACCGAATCGCAATTGGATGATTCAGTCCTAATGAAGCAGTATATAATATATTTCGTAAATCAATTTCATTTTTTGGAGCATAAATTATCATATTTGGGATGCATCGCAAATACACCAAATCAAAAACACCATGGTGCGTTGCTCCATCTTCGCCAACCAATCCTGCTCTATCTAAACAAAAAATTACAGGTAAATCCTGTAAAGCCACGTCATGAATCACTTGATCATAAGCTCGTTGTAAAAATGTAGAATAAATATTGCAAAAAACCATCATTCCTTGTGTTGCCATTCCAGCAGCTAACGTCACCGCATGTTGTTCGGCAATTCCAACATCAAAAGCTCTTTCTGGAAAAGCATCCATCATGAATTTTAACGAACTTCCACTTGGCATTGCAGGTGTAATTCCGATAATTTTTGGATTATTTGTAGCTAATTCGACCAAAGTCAATCCAAAAACATCTTGAAACTTTGGAGGTAAATTTTCTTCCGATTTTGGATGAATTTCACCAGTAGTTTTATCAAATTTTCCTGGAGCATGATATTTTACTTGATCGTCTTCGGCTTGTTGTAAACCTTTACCTTTGGTAGTAATTATATGAAGAAATTTTGGCCCTTTTACTTTTTTGAGTCGTTCCAATTCCGAAATCAATGCCTTGAAATCATGTCCGTCAATGGGTCCAGAATAATCAAAATTTAAGGATTTAATCATGTTATTCTGCTTTGGATTTTTTCCTTCTTTAACCGAAGTTAAATAGTTTTTCAAAGCACCAACACTTGGGTCAATTCCGATAGAGTTATCATTTAAAATTACTAATAAATTAGCATCAGTAACTCCAGCATGATTTAAACCTTCAAAAGCCATTCCGCTAGCTATTGATGCGTCACCAATCACAGCAATATGATGTTTATTTTCACCTTTCAATTGAGAAGCAATAGCCATTCCTAAAGCAGCAGAAATTGAAGTTGAAGAATGTCCAACGCCAAAAGTATCATATACACTTTCGCTACGCTTAGGAAATCCAGAAATCCCTCTAAGTTGACGATTGGTATGAAATTTATCTTTTCTTTCTGTTAGAATTTTATGCCCATACGCTTGATGTCCAACATCCCAAACCAACAAATCATTTGGAGTATCAAAAACATAATGTAATGCAATTGTAAGTTCAACAACACCAAGACTTGCGCCAAGATGCCCTTCCTTTACAGAAACTACATCAATAATAAAATCACGTAATTCTTTAGCCAATTCTGGCAATTGAGAGGCTTCCAATTTTCGTAAATCGGTTGGAATATAGATGTTTTGAAGTAGGTTGCTTTTCATTGGAAATTAAAAAGCAAAGTTAAGGTTTTAAAATGAAATTATTTCTTATCAAACTTGATTGAATCAAGTATAGGTTTAGATATTGTCATACCCATCAATTGATTGTCATTAGTTCCTAATTTAATGGTTTTGGAATCGATATTTAATTGCTTATTATTATATTTTAATTTTTCTTTTTTTGGCAATGAAATTCCCTGTGTATGAAAATCTTCTATCGATTTTTTTGGAATAAATATTGTATCGCCTGAAAGTTCATCATTATTTTTACTAGTAGAATCCTCAACAACAGAAACTTCTCCCAAAGATGCATCATTATGATTCTTACAACTAAAAAGTGTTGTTCCCATAACAATAAAAAGAGTTAATAAAAACGCTTTTTGAAACGACATTTGTTGTCTTAAAACACTTTGAGGAATTTGAATATTAAATCGATTAACTTGTTCATTTCTAAATCTTCCACAAACTTTTTCTTCTCTATTCTGAACAAAATATTCCTGAATCTCATCAGTTCCCATTTTAGTAAAATCAACAACTCTTTTAGTACAAACACTACAAAACCTTCCAGTTTCTACTTGCTTCATTGAATTCCAATCTTCGTGACAAGGTTTAGGAATGGTTATTTTAAACTTAGTTTCCATAAAATAAGGTTTTCTGATTTTAAAAATAACGATAATTATTTCAAAATCGTACTTTTGTTTCATGGAAAATATTTTTACCGACGAATACTTTATGAGAAAAGCTTTGCAAGAAGCAAAAATAGCTTTTGATAGAGGCGAAATACCTGTTGGTGCTATAATTGTAATCGATAACAAAGTAATTGCAAGAAGTCATAATCTTACGGAATTATTAAACGATGTTACCGCTCATGCCGAAATGCAATCTATAACTGCGGCTGCCAATTTTATCGGAGGAAAATATCTTAAAGGTTGCACGTTATATGTTACACTTGAACCTTGCCAAATGTGCGCTGGTGCTTTGTATTGGAGTCAAATTTCAAAAGTAGTTTTTGGCGCTCGTGATGAACAACGTGGTTTTCTAACTTTGAGAACACAATTACATCCAAAAACCGAGGTAATTCAGGGCGTTCTTGCTAATGAGGCTTCCGTTTTAATGAAACAATTTTTTGCTATAAAAAGAAAATAATCCAAATTTTTTTAACACGAAAAATAATCCGAAAATTTATTATACATTTAATACAATATTTAAAATAAATTTCAGTTATATGATTA
>CANCFZ010000119.1 GCA_947377425.1 Flavobacteriaceae bacterium | reverse complement strand
GGAAAACCAAAACAAATCAATCAAAAGATAGTTGCAGGCGGAAGTATTGAAGAAGCGAAGTAGATTTATTTTAGATTCTAAATTTTAAATGCTAATTTGCAACATAATTTCACGTTAAAAAATAGTTATGTTACAAGATATTGCTGCTGCTATTATTCCAGGTTTTATTTTAAGTTTTATGATTGGTCCAGTATTCTTTGTATTACTGGAAACCAGTGTGGTAAAAGGATTCAAAGCAGCAATAGTATTCGATTTAGGAGTTGTTTTGGCTGATATTATCTTTATTTTAATTGCTTATTTTAGTAGTTATAGATTGATTGAAAGTATTAAAGATGATCCGGCTTTATTTATTTTTGGAGGATTAGTGATGTTGACTTATGGGATAATTACACTAATAAAAAACAAAAAAGCAGAGAAAAATATTGATGAAGAAGATCCTACAGAGTTAGCAAAAAACAACTATTTCTCTTTATTTATCAAAGGTTTTTTTCTTAATTTTATTAATGTTGGTGTACTTGGATATTGGTTGTTAATTTTAATTACAATTGGTCCACGATTAAAACTAGATCCAACTAGAATGTTTACATTTTTAGCTACAATGGTAGTAACTTATTTCATTACCGATATTTTTAAAATTATAGCAGCCAAACAATTACGAAATAAATTAAATCCAAAAAACATACTACTTATTAAGAAATTCATTAGTATTGTTTTAATAATTTCAGGAGTTTTTATTCTCTCACAAGGTTTGTTACCCAAAGACAAACAAATAGTTACCAAAGCCGCTCAAGATTACGAAAACAAAAGATAACTTCTTATGCAGAAAAAAATAAGTTTACTTCTTTTATTTTTTTCACTTTCATTTTATGGACAAAATGATACTATTTCGGTAATAAAACATACTGATAAAGACATTATTGTAAATAAAGAATCAAAAATTGTTTATCGTAGTATGATTAATAGTTTATCTATTGAAGTTCCTTATTGTAAATCGTTTACTGCAAGAGCAGATGGATTAACTAAATCATCTAATAATCTTTATAATCTCAATCCAGGTAGTGGTTTAGAAGTAGTAATTACTATTGATATTGTTTTAAAAAATAATAAAAAGAAAACAGAAAAACATGTTTTTCAAATTAAAAATATTGGTGGTTTTGTAACTACAATAAATGGAAGAAGTGGTTTAGTTCGTTTTCAAAAAAGTAGTTTAAAAGATGCAATTATTAAAATAGGCTTTGAAGATAAGAATCTATCTTTTTTGAATAAGATAACTAGTTTTAGTTTAAAAATTCCAGGAATGCCTTCGATTGAAGTTTTTGGAAATAAAATTAATCAACAGACTTATGAGAAAATTTTAAAAAATGCATCAAAAGGTGATCAAATTATTATTTCAGAGATTAAAACTACAGTGTTAGAGGGAATTTTAAAAGCGTTTTTAATTTGTGGTATCAACCCGATTGTGGTAGAAATTTACTAGCTTTTGTCATTTCGACGAAGGAGAAATCACATAATGAGATTCTTCGTTCCTCAGAATGACAAAATAACATTCAAAAGTCGAGAACTGAGAGGATTTTAAGAAGAGGCATCGTCCGTCCCGAAGCTTCGGGAGAACCAAGGTACACGGTTTTGCAATATCTTTAATCAATTTTTTCTAAAAATTTGAAACAAAAAAAAAGAGACACATTTCTTTATCTCTTTCTTGAGGCATCGTCCGTCCCGAAGCCTCGGGAGAACCAAAGTACAAGGTTTTGCAATATCTTTAATTAATTTTTTCTAAAAATTTGAAACAAAAAAAGAGACACATTTCTGTATCTCTTTCTTGAGGCATCGTCCGGATTCGAACCGGAGTAGACGGTTTTGCAGACCGGTGCCTAGCCGCTCGGCCACGACGCCAATTATTTATTGGATTGCAAATATATAAAACTATTGATAATTTGCAATTGATAATTAATAATTTTTAAAATTTCTATTTCGTACTTCCAACCTTGTACTTCCTACTTAATTTCGGTATTCTTCCATTTCAATAGTAACTGCTTCAACATCACCACCAATAGGCGGATTTAGTTTAGAAACACCTAATATAATTCTAGAAACTGACGGAATTTCTTTAAAGATTCTCGTGATGATTCTATTAGCAACATGTTCTAATAATTTAGAACGAATCGCCATTTCTTCTTCTACAATTTTGTTTAAAAGTACATAATCAACCGTATCTTTTAAGTCATCAGAAAGCGAAGATTTACGCAAATCGGTTTTAATTTCTAAATCGACACGGTAATCTGAACCAATTTTTCCTTCTTCTTCAAGACATCCATGAAATGAAAAAGTTCTTATATTTTGTAATTTAATAGTTCCCATTTGTTTAGTTTTCAGTTTTCAGTTAGAATAGTTTAAAAAAGAATGCATCTATTCTCTATTCTCTATATTCTATCATCTAAATTTTTATCTTTGCTAAAATTACAAAATAATTATGTCAACCGAAGAAAAATCACTTCATTTTATAGAACAAATTATAGAAGACAGTTTATCAAGTGGTTTTCCACAAAATAAATTGCGTTTTCGCTTTCCGCCAGAGCCAAATGGGTATTTACATATTGGTCATGCCAAATCTATTTGCTTGAATTTTGGTTTGGGATTAAAGTACAATGCGCCAGTAAATTTGCGTTTTGACGATACCAATCCAGCCAAAGAAGAACAAGAATATGTTGATGCTATCAAAGAAGATTTACTTTGGTTAGGTTTCAATTGGGCTGAAGAGCGTTATGCTTCCGATTATTTCCAACAATTGTACGATTGGGCAGTTGTAATGATTAAAAACGGAAAAGCATACGTAGATTCACAATCTTCGGAAGAAATGGCAATTCAAAAAGGAACGCCAACGCAACCAGGTGTTGATGGACCTTATAGAAATCGTTCGGTTGAAGAAAATTTACAACTTTTTGAAGCGATGAAAAACGGAGATTTTCCAGAAGGAAGTCACGTTTTGAGAGCTAAAATTGATATGACTTCTAAGAATATGTTGATGCGTGATCCATTGATGTATAGAGTTTTACACCGCCATCATCACAGAACAGGAAATGATTGGAAAATCTATCCAATGTATGATTATGCGCATGGTGAAAGTGATTATATCGAACAAATTTCACATTCAATTTGTACGTTAGAATTTGTAATGCACCGCGAATTATACAACTGGTTTTTAGATCAAATATATGATGCTACCAAAGTGCGTCCAAATCAATATGAGTTTGCTCGTTTGAATTTGAATTACACTGTAATGAGCAAACGAAAACTATTGCAACTGGTTCAAGATAATGTAGTTAATGGTTGGGATGATCCAAGAATGCCCACTATTTCTGGTTTACGTCGCCGTGGTTATACAGCAAAATCTATTAGAAATTTCTGTGAAACTATTGGTGTTGCCAAACGTGAAAACGTAATTGATGTATCGCTTTTGGAGTTTTGTTTACGTGAAGATCTAAACAAAACCGCTCCGAGAGTTATGGCCGTTTTAGATCCAGTGAAGTTGGTAATTACCAATTATCCAGAAGGAAAAGAAGAATGGTTGGAAGCCGAGAACAATCAAGAAGATGAAAGTGCAGGATTCAGAAAAGTGCCATTTTCAAGAGAATTATATATTGAAAGAGAAGACTTTTTGGAAGTTGCTCCAGCTAAATTTTTTAGATTAAGCATCGGAAATGAAGTACGTCTTAAAAATGGTTACATCATTAAAGGAGAAAGTGTTACCAAAGATGCAAACGGAAACATTACCGAAATTCAAGTAACTTATGATGAAGATTCACGTTCTGGAAGCGGAAGTGAGGCTAGTCAAAGAAAAGTGGCCGGAACCTTGCATTGGGTTTCTATTTCACACGCCATTGAAGCTGAAGTTCGTTTGTATGACAGACTGTTTATTGACGAAGCACCCGATTCTCACAAAGAGAAAAACTTCTTGGATTTCATGAATAAATCGTCGTTAGAAATCGTCAAAGGATTTGTAGAACCAAGTTTAGCTGATGTAAAAGCAAATGATAAATTCCAATTTCAACGTTTGGGTTATTTTAATGTTGATAAAGATTCAACTGCTTCTAAATTAGTGTTTAACAAAACAGTTGGACTAAAAGATGCTTGGGAAGAAAAAGGTAAAAAAGAAGAAAATTTATTGATGAATACCTTAAAAGAACTCAATAAATATGTAAAAGAAAAAGATGAAAATGCAGCCGAAATTATCTTAAAACCAATTATTGAAAACATAAAAAGTATCGATAATTACAGTTTGATAATCAACACCATTCTAAAAAATATTAAGAACGATAACAATGCGTTGTTGTTTGCTAATTTAGTGTTGAAATATTCAGATAAAGTGTCTGCAAAAGATATTGAAATCGAACAATTGACAAAATTATATTCGATGTCATTAAAAAGTCAATTGTTTTCAGCAAGAATTTCAGCAATTGAAAATTTAAAAAATGACGAAGTGAATTTGAACCATTTTCAAACACAATTATCAGAATTAAAAAATTCAGAGAAAAATGAAAAAGTTTTAGAATTACTAAACACGATTTAATTTCTCGAAATAGATTTTATAAATAGAAAGTCAGCAGAAATGTTGGCTTTTTCTATTATTGATAAATCTTATAACAACTAAAATAAACATATAAATTCACTATTAAAAAAGGCTTTCATATTTTAGTTTTAATCCAACTATTAAAAACGGTAATATGATTTTACCAAACCACCAAAAAACAGTGAATATTTCGCTTTAAAATAAGTTTTGTTCCTTTAACGATGATTTAACACGAATGATAGATATTTATTCGTAACTTTAGTAGTATTAAATTAAAATATCATGTCAAGTAAAACAAGTAATAGCGTAATTGCTCTTTTAGCAGGAGCTGCGATAGGTGTAGGGTTAGGAATTTTGTTTGCACCTGATAAAGGTTCCAAAACAAGAGAAAAAATGAAAGAAGGTTTTGACGATTTAAAAGATCAAGCAAATTCTAAATGGAATTCACTTGAAGAAGAAACCAAAGAAAAATTTTCTAAAACCAAAGATGATTTGATGGAAACGGTTGAAGACTTACTTTCAAATTCAAGTTATAAAGCCGAAGAAGCGATTACTTTTTTAGAAGAGAAATTAGCGGAGTTAAAAAAGCAAAACGCCAAACTTCAGAAATAATGGCATTTGAAGTACTAAAAGAAAACACCGAAGCGATTCAAGAAAACGCCAAAGCTTTTATAGAAACCAATATTGCGTACTATAAACTTTGGGGTTTTAAAGTGGCAATGAAGTCAACAACATTAATATTAAAATTCTTTTTAATTGCAATGTGTTTGATGATTGTTCTGCTATTTATTTCGATAGCAGGTGCGATGTCTTTGGGACAATTATTTGATAGCTATCCATTAGGATTTTTAGCTGTAGCTGGAATTTATTTAGTTTTAGCCTTACTATTATTTTTAGTAAAAGACAAAATAGTAGAAGGTCCAATTCTAGAAAAATTCTCTGAAATATTTTTTAACGACTAACATTATGGAAAACAAAAAATATTCCTCTTACGCTCAAATTGAACAAGAGTTAGAAATCCTGAAAGTTGAAAAAGAAATTCATTACCAAAAAATGCTTTTAAGTGTTGAAAAAACCAAAGAAAGTATTCTTCCGTCTAAAACGGTTTCTTTTGTTGGTAACGTTTATGAAAAATTGTTTTCAGGAAGTTTTGGAACGATTTTAAAGATTGCAATTCCGTATATTGTCAATTGGTATATAAACAGAAAAAGAGGCGATTAAGCCTCTTTTTTTATTCATTTTAGAAAATAAATTATTGTTGTCCATCTGGATTCGAAGTATCCGATGGATTAAAATCGATAGCAGTAGTATCTGCTTTTTTAACTCGTTTTGGTTGGTTTTTCATTTGCTCACCAATAATATTTGAAGCTGTGAAACTTGTAACCATACTATTCAACATATCACTTGCAGCTTGAGGTGAATTTGGTAACAAAATCAAGTTAGAATTGGTATCAGCACCAATCGCTTGAAGCGTATCATAGTGTTGCGTAATAACAATCAAAGCAGATGCTTCTTGTGAATTAATTCCAACATGGTTTAATACTTCAACACTTTCTACCAATCCACGAGCAATTTCTCTACGTTGGTCAGCAATACCTTGTCCTTGTAGTTTTTTACTTTCTGCTTCCGCTTTTGCTTTAGCTACAATTCTAATTCTTTGTGCTTCACTTTCAAATGTTGCTGCCGTTTTTTCTCTATCAGCCGCGTTTATTCTATTCATAGCATTTTTTACTTGAATATCTGGATCAATATCAGTTACCAAAGTATTGATAATATCATATCCATAAGTTGCCATTGCTTCGTTCAATTCTCGCTTTACACCAATGGCAATATCATCTTTTCTTTCGAAAACATCGTCCAAAATTAACTTTGGAACTTCAGCACGAACTACGTCAAATACATAAGCTGTAATTTGATCGTGCGGATATTCTAACTTATAAAATGCTTCATAAACTTTATCTTGAATTACATTAAACTGAACCGAAACTTTCATTTTGATAAACACGTTATCTTTAGTTTTGGTTTCAATAATTACGTCAAGTTGTTGAATTCTCAAGTTTACTCTTCCGGCAATTCTGTCGATAATTGGAAGTTTAAGTTGTAAACCAGAATTTCTAATACTCATAAATTTTCCAAAACGCTCAATAACAACGGCACTTTGTTGCTTTACAGTGAAGAAAGATGATAAGAAAACAAATAATCCAAGGACTAAAATAATAATTACAATAGGATTCATATATAATATTTAAGTTGTTAATACAGTTATTATACGAGAATAATGTATGTTTGTTACAAATTAATTTTATAATGAAGAAAACTTTTTTATCCCTTACCTTTTTAATCTTTACTACAGTAACTTTTGCTCAATATAATAATAGAGACGGAAATAGAATTGGAATTTCTGGTGGAGTGAATCAATCAACCTTAATGGGTTCAAATTTTACTACTAAACCCGGAAATGGTTTTGCAGGCGGACTTTCCGTTAGAGGAAATTATTATGATAACTGGAGTATGATTTATGGAATGCAGTTTTTTGTAAACAAATTTTCATTAGAATCTACCTTAAAACAAGATATAGATTATAGTCTTTCAGGAGTTCAAATAAGATTATTAATGAGTTATAATATTATAAAAGACCACATTTCTGTTGATTTTGGACCCGTTTTACAAGTAAATGGAAAATTAGATATACAATCAACAGATGAATCTAAAATACTTAATGGAACACTACTAAAAGCTAATCAAATTGTAGATGTTTCTAAGATAAACGGAAATGCTTATTTTGGAATTTCTGCTGGAAGTAAAGTAGTAAGAGCTTTGATTTTCTATCAATATGGTTTTTCAAATGTTTTTAATAACTTAAATAGCCAAGATAATTTAACAATATTAAATGGAAACAAAAGTTTTAAAGGAAACATAGGCACTTTAAGT
>CANCFZ010000118.1 GCA_947377425.1 Flavobacteriaceae bacterium | reverse complement strand
ATTTTGCCCGAAGCCAAACATTCTGACCATTGCCCAATTGTGGTTGAAATTGATTAATTGTAGTGTTAATAACAATGTCAATAACACTATTTTTTAATAGATGAACTACCATTTTGATGGTTTAATTTTGATTCAATAAATACAAATAAAATGATTAAGAAAATTTCCTTAGGATTACTAGTGTTAGCACTTTCAACATCATGTGTTTCTAAAAAGATATACAATGATTTGGAAAATAAATTTGCCGATTTAAAGAAAGAAAACAGACAACTTTCGGATGATAACGAAGCATTGAATAAAGCTAAAAATCAATTAGAAATAGACAGTGCTAAATTAAAATCCGACGGCGACAAGCTAAAATCCGAGCGTGATAAATTGCAAGCCGATTATGCAGCAGTAGATAAGAGTTTGAAAACGCTTCAAGCTTCCTACAATGCTTTAGAAAAAGATAGTAATGATGCGTTGTCTGCCAATATCAATAAAAATCGTGAATTGTTAGCGCAATTAGAAGCCAAAGAAAAATCATTGGCAGCGGAACAAGAACGATTAAATAAATTGAAAGCCGATTTAGATTCAAGTTCGAAACGATTAAGTGAATTAGAATCCTACATAGCTGCCAAAGACGCAAGCATGAAAAAACTGAAAGAAACCTTGATGAAATCGCTAAAAGCATTTGATGGTAAAGGATTGACGGTTCATGAAAAAGACGGAAAAGTGTACGTTTCTATGGAAAATAAATTGCTGTTTCAAACAGGAAGTTGGGCTGTAAATGCCGAAGGAAAAACTGCAGTTGTTGAAGTAGGAAAAGTTTTGGCGCAAAATCCAGATTTATCTATTTTGATTGAAGGACATACTGATGATGATAAAATTACAGGAAATCTTGGTGGCGGCATTGAAAGCAATTGGGATTTGTCTACTAAAAGAGCAACAGCAATTGTCAACATTCTGTCTGAAAACAAAGGTGTTAATAAACAAAATTTAACAGCTGCCGGTCGTGGAGAATTTGCTCCGTTAATGAGTAATGACACTCCAGAAGGGAAATCTAAAAACAGAAGAATTGAAATCATATTAACTCCAAAATTAGACGAGATTTCTAAAATGTTGAATGATTTGTAGTATATTCTAAAACATGAAACACATGTGCTCTAAGATTTTCTTTGGGCATTTTTGTTAAGATACTTAAGAAAAGTGATTTAATTTTAAGATAAAGGTAACGTTTTCGTATAGTTTATACTTTTCTTAACTATGATTTTTGCTTTTGTTTTTTAAAAATTACTTAATTTTGGCGCATTATGAGAATAATTACATTTTTTGTATTCTTCAGTTTCCTTCTGCTTGGCAGTAAGGAATGTGCTTATGCGTCAATAAATCAATGCAAATATTCTTATAATTCTGTCCAAAATTTTACTCAAAAAGGACAAATAAAAATTGTAAATGAAGAGCATAGTATCACTTTAATAGAAGATACAGATGTAGATTTAGAAGAAGAATCTCAATCAACTAATGGTGTAAAAGAGCAAAATGTAAATCATTTCTTTTTTGGAAAATACAATTTGATTAACACATTGTATTGTTCTTATTCAAAAAAATTCGCTTTAAATTATTGTGATAATCATACTAAATCCTTACCGTACCTTAACGGAAACTACAATCCTATTTATATTACTCAAAGAGTTTTAAGGATTTGATATAAAACATACATCGGTTTTTCAAACATGAATTTTCATGTGGATTTATATAATTTTACTTCAATTGGTTTGATTATTCTTATCCTGTTTTGGATTCCGATGCAATTAACTTTATGGAAATACCTATTTCTAAAATAATTCAATCGCATAATTTCCAAATTAATCATGAAAAGAAGAGTAGTTTTTACAGGCCTAATTGCCTTATTGAGCTTAATAAGCTGTACAACAAAAAAGCAAGAAAAAGAAGAAGCAGTTAGATTTACTGTAACCAACCCAATCGTTATTGATACTTCATTTACCAAAATGTATGTTTCGCAAATTCGTTCAGTACGAAATATTGAAATTCGCGCTCAAGAGAAAGGGTTTCTTCAAAATATTTATGTCGATGAAGGGCAATATGTAAATGCGGGTCAGTTACTATTTAAAATCATGCCTAAAATTTATGAAGCAGAGCTTTTAAAAGCACAAGCTGAAGCAAAATCGGCAGAAATAGAATTGCAAAATGCTAAAATGTTGGCCGATAAAAATGTGGTTTCCAAAAGCGAACAAGCTATGGCTCAAGCTAAGCTAGAACAAGCCAGAGCAGAAGTTTCTTTAGCAAAAGTACATCTATCATTTACAGAAATAAGAGCTCCATTTGCTGGTACTATTGACAGACTTCCCAAAAAAATAGGAAGTCTTATAGATGAAGGTGAATTATTAACAAGTCTTTCCGACAATAGTAAAATGTTTGCTTATTTTAATGTTTCTGAACCAGAATATTTAGATTATCAAAACAATGTAAAAGATAGAGGAGATGCTAATGTAACATTGCTTTTAGCAAACGGGCAACCTTTAAAATATAGAGGAAAGGTAGAAGTTATTGAAAGTGAGTTTGATAACGAAACAGGAAATATAGCCTTTAGAGCAAGTTTTCCAAATTCTGATAAACTATTAAAAAATGGTGAAACAGGTCAAGTTCAGATGAAAGTACCAGTTAGAAATGCCTTAGTTATTCCTCAAAAAGCTACTTATGAAATTCAAGATAAAAAATATGTATTTGTAGTAGATAAAAACAATGTAATTAAATCAAAAGAAATTACTATAAAAGGTGAAATGCCAGATTTGTATGTTATAAATTCTGGAATAACGGTTGATGATAAAATTTTATTTGAAGGTATTCAAAAAGCCAACGATAATGATAAAATTAAATACGATTATCTTGATCCAAAAAAGGTACTATCTAGTTTGAAACTAAAATCAGAATAGTCATAATAACTATATAAAAAAAATTAAAAATGTTTAATAAATTTATACAAAGACCCGTATTGTCGATTGTAATATCGTTAGTAATTGTCTTTTTAGGAATATTGGCAATGACTGGTTTGCCAGTAACTCAATTTCCGTCTATTTCTCCGCCAAAAGTTAACATTACTGCAGATTATCCAGGAGCTAATGGGGAATTAATGATTAAAGCAGTTGTTATTCCTCTAGAAAGAGCCATCAATGGTGTTCCTGGAATGAAATATATCACTTCAGATGCTGGTAATGATGGTGAAGCATCGGTTCAGGTTGTATTTAATTTAGGTACAGATCCTAATCAAGCTGCAATTAATATTCAAAATCGTGTTGCTTCTGTTATCAATAAACTTCCTCCATTAGTAGTAAGAGAAGGTTTGAAAATTACCCGTGAAGAGCCCAACATGCTTTTGTATGTTAACTTGTTCAGTAAAGACGCTAAAACCGATCAAAAATTTCTTTACAACTACGCCGACATTAATATTCTTTCCGATTTAAAACGTGTCAATGGGGTAGGTTTTGCCGACATTTTAGGGAATCGTGATTATGCTATGCGTATTTGGTTGAAACCAGATAGAATGCTAGCTTATAAAATATCTTCGGATGAGGTTATGGAATCGTTAAGTAATCAAAGTTTGGAAGCATCTCCTGGTAAAACTGGTGAAAGTTCTGGTAAAAGATCACAAGCTTTTGAATATGTATTAAAATATAAAGGACGATTCACTACTAAAGAAGGTTATGAAAATATAGTAGTACGATCCAATGCCAATGGTGAATTACTTCGATTAAAAGATGTTGCCGATGTTGAATTTGGTAGTTCTATGTATGATATTTATTCGAGTATTGACGGGCATCCTTCTGCGGCAATTACTATTAAACAATCGTATGGTAGTAATGCCAGTCAGGTAATTAAAGATGTTAAAGCCAAGTTAGAAGAACTAAAAAAATCTTTCCCAAAAGGAATGGATTATGAAATTAGTTATGATGCTTCAAAGTTTTTAGATGCTTCTATTGAAAAAGTAATTCATACTCTTGTTGAAGCTTTTATATTGGTAGGTTTAGTTGTTTTCTTGTTTTTAGGAGATTGGCGTTCGACACTTATTCCGGCTATTGCCGTTCCTGTATCACTTATTGGTACGTTTGCTTTTATGCAGTTATTCGGAATTACAATTAACTTAATCACTTTATTTGCACTTGTTTTAGCCATTGGAGTCGTCGTCGATGATGCCATTGTAGTTATTGAAGCCGTGCATGCCAAAATGGAAGAAGAACATCTTTCAGCAAGAAAAGCTACCAAAAAAGCAATGTCAGAGATAGGCGGAGCTATTATTGCCATAACATTTTTAATGGCGGCGGTGTTTATACCCGTAGCATTTATGTCGGGTCCAGTTGGTATTTTTTACCGTCAGTTTTCTATCACAATGGCTACTGCAATTATACTTTCTGGTATCGTGGCATTAACATTGACACCCGCATTGTGTGCTTTGATGTTAAAAAACACTCACGGAGTTGCAAAACCTAAAAATTTAATTAACAGATTTTTGGATGGCTTCAATAATAAATTTAATAAATTATCAACGGTATATCAAAAAGTACTTTCTACCTTTATTAATAGAAGATCTATATCATTCGGAATTTTATTAGTCTTTTGTGCAGGTATATTTTTTATAAACAATAGCCTGCCATCTGGATTTATTCCTAGTGAGGATCAAGGGATGTTTTATGCTATTATTCAAACTCCTCCTGGTTCCTCTCTCGAAAGAACTAATCAAATAGCCGAAAGACTTCAAAAAGTAGCCGAAAAAGTAGATGGTGTAAAATCAGTTTCAGCCTTAGCTGGATATGAAATTTTAACAGAGGGAACTGGTTCTAATACAGGTACCTGTTTGATAAATTTAAAAGATTGGCACGAGCGTAAACATAATGTTGAAGAAATAATCAAAGAGCTAGAAGAAGAATCTAAAAATATCACAGGAGCTACGATTGAATATTTCCAACCTCCAGCTGTTCCAGGATATGGTGCAGCAGGTGGATTTGAATTACGTTTGCTTGACAAAGCTGGTTCTGGAGATTATAAAAAAATGGAAACCGTTAGTAAGGATTTCGTTGCGGCTTTAAAAAAACGTCCCGAATTAACTTCTGTATTTACCTTTTATAGTGCCAGTTTTCCTCAATATATGTTAAACATAGATAATGATATTGCTCAGCAAAAAGGAGTAAGTATCGACAATGCTATGAATACATTATCAACGCTGGTAGGTAGTAATTATGAAACCAGTTTTATAAAATATGACCGTCAGTACAAGGTAATTGTGCAAACTTCACCGCAGTACAGAGCGCTTCCAGAAGATATTTTAAAACTCTATGTTAAAAATAATAGAGACGAAATGGTGCCGTTTTCAGCCTTTATGAAAATGGAAAAAGTATATGGTTTGTCAGAAATCACAAGACATAATATGTATAATGCGTCAGAAATAAGCGGCGCACCAGCTATTGGTTATAGTAGTGGAACTGCAATTGCGGTAGTAAAAGAAGTTGCCGAAAAAACACTTCCTAGAGGTTTCGGAATTGATTGGGCTGGAATATCAGCCGATGAGGTAGCGCGAGGAAATGAAGCTATTTATATATTTTTAATTTGTCTTGGTTTTGTTTATTTAGTTCTTGCTGCTCAGTATGAGAGTTTTATTTTACCTTTAGTAGTTATTTTGTCTTTACCAGCTGGTATTTTTGGAGCTTTTTTATTCTTAAAATTATTTGGTTTGGCTAATAATATTTATGCGCAAGTAGCCTTTGTAATGCTTATTGGATTGTTAGGTAAAAACGCTGTATTAATTGTAGAGTTTGCCGCCCAAAAACACAGTCAGGGTGCCTCTGTTCTTAATGCTGCAATGGAAGGAGCTGCAGTTCGTTTTCGACCTATTTTGATGACATCATTTGCTTTTATTGCAGGATTAATTCCATTGACATTAGCTTCAGATCCAGGTAAAATTGGAAATAGAACCTTGGGTTCAGCCGCTGCTGGTGGTATGCTTATAGGTACACTATGTGGGGTATTGATTATTCCAGGATTATATTACATATTTGGTAGAATTTCCGAAAAAACTCAATTCATCAAAAATGAAGATGAAAATCCATTAACAGAAGAAATTAATAGCCATGAATAAACTTAAAATATATCAATATCTTATCCCGCTAGGCTTATGCTTAGCGATGGTAGGTTGTAAAACACCTGCTATTGCTCCTACAAAAGCAAATGCTCCTGTTCCTGAATCTTATGTTAGTAGCAAGGATACAAATAACATAGCAACTACTCCTTGGAATACCTTTTTTAAGGATAAAAACCTTGCCGATTTAATCGATGCAGCTCTTAAAAACAATCAAGAGTTGTTAATTACATTGCAAGAAATTGAAATTGCTAAAAATGACATTCGACTTAGAAAAGGTGCCTTATTACCATCAGTTGGTTTAAGAGCTGGTGCTAGTGTTGAAAAAGTAGGAACCTACACCAGTCAAGGAGCTGGAGATGCTTCTGCAGAAATCACACCTGGAAATAGGGTTCCAGAATCTTTAAAAGATTTCAATTTATTGGCATACGCTAACTGGGAAGTAGATATTTGGAAAAAATTGCGCAATTCTAAGAAAGCAGCTGTTAGCAGATATTTATCAACTATTGAAGGTAAGAATTTTGTAGTTACGAATCTAGTTTCAGAAGTTGCTAATTCCTATTATGAATTATTGTCTTTAGATAATCAACTGGATATTGTAAGACAAAATATTCAACTGCAACAAAACGCTTTAGAAATTGTAAAAATTCAAAAAGATGCGGCTAGAGCAACCGAATTGGCTGTTCAAAAATTTCAAGCCGAGGTATTGTCTTCTCAAAGCATGGAATATGATATTCTGCAAAGTATTAAAGAAACCGAAAACAGAATCAACTTTCTGTTAGGGCGTTATCCGCAAGAAATTAAAAGAGAAAAAACTTCTTTTTTAAATTTAGTTCCTGCAACTGTTAATACAGGTATTCCATCACAATTATTAGCAAATCGTCCCGATATTAAACAAGCAGAATTGGAATTGACCGCTGCAAAATTGGATGTAAAAGTGGCCCGTGCCGAATTTTATCCGTCCTTAGGAATTTCCTCTACTTTAGGATTACAAGCCTTTAAACCATCCTATTTATTCACCTTGCCAGAGTCGTTACTATACTCGTTAGCAGGCGATCTTGCTGGTCCGCTTATCAATCGTAATGCTATTAAGGCAGAATTTAATAAGGCAAATGCACGCCAACTTCAAGCTTTGTATAACTATGAACGTACTATTTTAAATGCTTATTTAGAGGTTTCTACTCAATTAGCAAAAATTAGTAATTTGAATAATAGTTACACTCTTAAAACGAAACAAGTAGATGCACTTAACAAATCAATTGAGTTTTCTAACGATTTGTTTAAATCTGCAAGAGTAGATTATTTTGAAGTATTAATGACGCAACGTGATGCGCTTCAAACGAAGTTAGAACTGATGGACATCAAGAAAGAACAATTGAACGCCGTAGTTCGTGCTTATAGAAACCTTGGTGGCGGTTGGAAATAAAA
>CANCFZ010000117.1 GCA_947377425.1 Flavobacteriaceae bacterium | reverse complement strand
GAAACGCACAGAAGCACTTTGCGGACGATGCGACAGTCATTTAGGACATTTATTTGACGATGGACCAGAACCAACAGGAAAAAGATATTGCATGAATGCAATTTCATTAGATTTTGTTCCAGATGGCGTTGTACCTAATAAATCTCAAGAAAATTTAGAGACAATTGTTCTTGGTGGAGGTTGTTATTGGTGTGTTGAAGCCGTTTACGAGAATTTGGAAGGCGTTACAAAAGTAGTTTCTGGATTTTCTGGAGGAACTGTCGCTAATCCAAGTTATGAGGAAGTTTGCACAGGAAATACTGGTGCTGCCGAAGTAGTTGAAATTACTTATGATAAAACTAAAACCAATTTAGACGAGATATTTCAAGTGTTTTTTACCGTTCACGACCCAACAACTTTAAACCGTCAAGGTGCAGATGTTGGAACGCAATACCGTTCGGTTATTTTCTTTAAAAACGCCGAACAGAAAAAAGCAGCCGAAAGTATTATTGCTGAATTGAATGCTAAAAATGTTTATTCTAGTAAAGTTGTCACTTCATTAGAACCGTTCAAAGCGTTTTATCCTGCAGCAGATTACCATCAAAATTATTATGAAAACAATAAAGAACAAGGGTATTGCAAAATGGTAATTCAACCCAAAATTGAAAAATTTGAAAAGGTTTTTAAAGATAGATTGAAAAAGAAATAATTGTTAATTCAAGTAAAAATCGTTCAAGAAATTGGGCGATTTTTTTTATTTCTTTAAAACGGCAGCAATTTTCAAAGCACATTTTTCACCATCGATAGCTGCCGAAATAATTCCGCCTGCATAACCCGCACCTTCGCCGCAAGGATACAATCCTTTTATTTGAACATGTTCCAACGTTTCATCATCTCTGGGAATTCTAACTGGCGATGAAGTTCTGCTTTCTGGAGCGTGAAGAATGGCTTCGTTTGTCATGTAACCACGCATTGATTTTCCGAATTCATTAAAACCTTCTCTCATAATTTGAGTTAGAAATCCTGGAAAAACTTGTCCCATTTCTACAGAAGTCGTTCCAGGAACATACGAAGTTTTTGGAATATCCGCTGAAACTTTATTTTGAGTAAAATCTACCATTCGTTGCGCTGGAACTTTTTGAGTTTGTCCAGCCAAATGCCATGCTTTTTGTTCGATAGATTTTTGAAATTCCATTCCGGCAAGAGCTCCAAATTTGGCAAATGGTTTAAAATCTTCTAATTTTAATTCGACTACAATTCCAGAATTTGCTGTGCTTTGATCACGTTTTGAAGGCGACCAACCATTAGTTACAACTTCGCCATTACTTGTAGCGCATGGAGCAATTACGCCACCTGGACACATGCAAAAAGAATACATGCCGCGACCATTTACTTGTTTCACAATAGAATATGGTGATGGCGGTAAAAATTCACCACGAAAATCACAAGAATATTGAATTTTATCAATTAATTCCTGCGGATGTTCTGCGCGAACACCTAATGCGAAAGGTTTGGCTTCAATAAAAATTTTCTTTTTATCTAATAATTCAAAAATATCTCTAGCAGAATGTCCTGTTGCAAGAATAACTTTATTGGCAGAAATTGTATCACCAGATTGCGTTGTAATTCCTTGAATTTCATTGTTTTTTACAATAAAATCAATAACTCTTGTTTCAAATAAAACTTGTCCTCCATATTCGATAATTTTCTCACGAATATCTTGAATAATTTGAGGTAATTTATTGGTTCCAATGTGAGGATGAGCTTCAACTAAAATAGCATCGGAAGCTCCAAAAGCGACTAATAATTTTAGAATTCTATCTACATCACCACGTTTTTTAGAACGCGTATATAATTTCCCGTCAGAATAGGTTCCTGCACCACCTTCACCAAAACAATAATTGGAATCTTCATTTACAATATGATCAACATTTATGGCTTTTAAATCTCTTCGACGTCCACGAACGTCTTTTCCGCGCTCAATAACTATTGGTTTTAAACCTAATTCTATCAATTGTAAAGCGGCGAATAATCCGGCTGGACCAGCACCAATTACAATTACTTCTTGCGAATTGGAAACATTTTTATAATTTGGAAGTTCGATTTTTTGTGGAGTAAGTTCTTCTCCAACAAAAAAAACATCGGCTTTTATATTAAATTTTATGGCTTTTTGACGTGCATCGATAGAACGTTTTAAAACAACAACCTTTTGAATTTCTTTAACAGAAGTGTTGAATAACTTAGCAACATGTTCATTAAGTAATGATTCGTTGTGGGCAACTTCTGGTGAGACTTGGGTTTGAATTTCGCGAGGCATCTATTGGTGATTTATAAAATCTTATTTTGTTTTGTACTCCTTCTCCATTTCTTTAATGACATTCTCAATCTGATCTACACCAATTCGTTTTGCTTTGATAACTTTATTTTTGTCTAAAACATAAATTACCGGAGTAGAATAAACATCATATTTCACTATTATGTTGTTGTAATGTGCTCCATCATAAACATTTATCCAATCATTAAGTTTGTTGTCATCAATATATTTAAGGTATTTATCGCCTTCGTGCAAAGTGTAAGCGCTAAATACTTTTATGTTTTTGTTTTCTTTCTTAAGTTTATTATACAAATCTATTAACTTCGGTATTTCTTTCTGACAATGCCCGCAATCTACGTCCCAAAAAACAAGTATAATAAAATCGGCACTCACAGAATGAAGATGGTAAAACATTTTGTTTAACTCATTTGTATTAGCATAAAATACTTTGGTTACTTCATCACTAGTTTTTGCCGATTCAAATCCCATTTTTTTCATTACTTCATAATCCGTGGCTTTTATCATAGACAAATCAGGAGCAACCGCTCCAATTAAAAGTGGTCGCAACATATCAGCTCTTTTAATAATTCTATTAACAACGCCTTCGTCGTCATAAATTCCAGTTGCTTTTCCAGTTTTAAAATATTTATCTATTATATGAACAAAAACCTTATCAAATCCCATTATGTTGGTTGTTTCGTAAGAATAGGTCAAATGAGCCAGCATCAACTTATAGAGTAAACTACCTGGTTTGGTTTTGTCCAATATTTTATCAACTTCAACACTTACCGAATCGGGATGTGTAATAACTACTGTCTCAAAGTATTTTTTTAATTTGGGAAAGAAAAAAGGATTTCTCATTGTTGCATCATCCTTAAAATCAACATTTTTCCAATAATTATTTTTATAAAATTTATAAACCGCCAAACTATCCTGTCGTCCATTAGAAGCTTTAGGAATCTCTTTTAATACTTTTTCCATTTTCAGATTAAGCACATCACCAATATAAGTTCCTTTATTTTTTTCTAAAAAACTTCCTTCATAAACTTGAATTTTTTCATCCAATTCTTTTTGCTTTTTATTTAAGAGAAGTGTATCTTTTTTTGTCAATACTTGGATTCCGTTTTTATAATCAATAAATTCTTTATTTTGTTTACTTATGAATTTAATATAATCAAAAAAATCATTCTCTCTAGGAGAATTAATAGCAATCAAGCCATCAATATTTGTAACGCCTAAATCATTTTTAAGGTCTAATTTTTGGGTATCATCATCAATAAAAAAATCAAAATAGACACTTTTCTGTTGGCTAACAAGGGAATAGATTCCTCTATCTAACTTACCCTTTCCACTAAAAATAATTTTCCCATTTTTAACATGAGTGCAAGTATCTTTTATGTAATTTTTATCTAATTGATAATAGGTAAGAAATGCAATAGTATCATTACAATTTTTCAGGTTAATTGTAATCTCATAGCCTGACTGAGATGTAGCATAAAATGTTGAAAAACAAAAAACAAAAGTTAATAAAATTTTATTCATAAACAGATTATTTATAGTTCTTAATAAAGTTTATATTGGTCAAAAATAGTGTATTTAAAAAAAATAAAACTTAAAATTTTTATAAAAAGTTAATCAAAATAAGTAACAAGTTTATCTTTGATGGAAAATTATAATTTTAATCTCAAAAATACTATGAGGAAAATAAAGTTAATTTGGGATTTTAGAGGTCAAACTGCTGCAAAAACTGCAGAACATCACGAAATTCATTTGAAAGAATTTATTGCAATTGAGAAATTTTCTATAAATATAACAGGATTTGAAGTTTTGAATGAAATGTACGCTATTGCTTATATGGTAGTTACAGACGAGAATATGATTCAAGTTCGAGATGCTTTAAAACCGCATCGTGGAGAGGTTCATGTTTAGTTTTCAAATCAAAAAATATTATGCGATTTTATTCAAAATTATGTCCATAAAGCTTTTGAAATTCTTTGATTTTAAAAGCATCGTATAAATACTTACCGTTTTAATTAATATATTTAGAGTTTAATTTAAACTTTAAAATATTATGATAATAAACTACGCCATCAAAAATTTCGATTTGTATCCTAATTCCGGAATAAATATTTCTAAAAATAGAACTCTACAACTAAAAAGTATTTTATCATTTTTGATATTATTTTTTATTTCTACTAATATACAGGCGCAAACTACATTTACTTCTATTCAATCTGGTAATTATACTGACCCTGCAACTTGGGGTACTCTAACAGCTCCAACATCTATAGATAATGTGGTTATTAGTTCTGGAAATACAATTGTTATTAATGATTGGTTGACTGCAAATAATGTAACTATTAGTGGCTCATTAGAAAGTAGCTCTACAACTGGTGAATTTATTATAAATCAAAACTTAACTGTGAATACTGGTGGGTTATTCAAAGGTATTTACTATTATGATGCAGGTACTTATGGCTATAATAAAGGTATAAAACTCACCATTTCGGGGAATATAATTAATAATGGTAGAATTGATTTATCAGATGGTTCGAGTTATGATCCAGAAGGCGTTTTGAATCTTAATGGTTCCATTTTACAAACAATTACTGGTCTTGGAACATTTGGAGGGATCTATTATGGAACAGATAGTTCAAATAGTGGAGCCGTAATAAATCAACTAGTTATTAATAATTCTAGCAGTGCATCACCAAACATCATTTGGGGATTTAACAATATTAAAATCAAAACTTCCATTACACTAACTAATGCTAGAGTTGATTTAGGAACAAATAAAATGACTATTGGAAATTACAACAGCGCAAATACTATTTGTACTGATGGTAATGGCTTTTTAAACGGAACAATTGGACGTTGGTATAATGCAGAAGCAAATTTCACTTCCATAACATCAGGAGCTGATTACAATAACAGTAATGCGTTATTTCCATTTATTAGTGCTGATAGTAAAAGTAGATCAGCGTTTATTACAAGGCCAGCAGATAATTCCTTTTCGGCAGTATCGGGAGAACTTTCAGTAACTTATTATGATGCCTCTGGAATTTCACCAGGTTTTTCAATTGTTGATGACAACTATACAGTAACAGATATATTTGAGAGTGTTTGGGCTATTGCTAAAGATGCTAATTATTCTTTCCCTATTGGAAATCATTCAATAGCTTTTTCGATTCAAGACGCTTATTTAATTAAGAATGGTAATTCTAGAATTATTAAAGCCGATGGAACTACCTTAGGAACACATCAATTGGGAACTATCACTCCATTTGCAACAAGAATTGGTCTTTTAGATTCTGATTTAGATAATACTTTTGTAGTTGGATATAACTCAGCTTTGGACACTCCTGTAACTTCTGCTCAATCTGGCAATTGGAATGATGCGTCAACTTGGAGTAATAACAATGTTCCATCATGTGGAGATACTATGACAATTCTTTCTGGTCATACTGTAACGGTTAATAGTATAAGTTTAGCAGCGGGTGTAAATATTTTAGCAGGAGCAACTTTAATTAGTGATTCATCAAGTTTAACAATTGGTTGCACTAATAATAATGCTGCTTTTTTTAACAAAGGAACCTATAGTATTAACGGAGGTTCTCTTTTTGTTAATGGGAGTATTTTACATGCTAATGGAAGTACATTTAATCAGACAGGAGGAGACATTATAGTTGATGGTAATCACAATGGAGATATAACGACAAGTACTGACCAAACTCTTTTTAAAATTGCAACTTCTTCATTAAACTTAACTGGAGGACGAATAACTATTGTTGATCCACCTGTTACCAACACAAGTTTAGCGACTTTACATACTTTAACATCCATTATCACTTGCACTGGATTTTTTTGTTGGTACCCAACAAATATATTTTTAGATTCTATTGATGGATTATTAGTAGGACAAATTGTTGTTGGAGATGGAATTCCTGCAGGGACAACAATAGCTAGTATAAATTTTGACGGCTCAATTAATACCAATCCTAGTTTACCTGAAATAGGATTGAGTTTACCATTAAGTTTATCTTTTTATAACGTGAACAACTCTACTTCAGCATTTGTATATGAGTCAAATAATAATTATGCCGCAGGAGTAAATCATAACTTACAAATCGGAGATGGGGTATCAATAGAAAAAAGTACCATAACTACAAACGGATTTAATTGTAATTTTAGAACTGCTGATGGCACTCTATCTTTAAACAACTTGATTATTAATGCTCCTGATGCTACCAATAGATTTGTAAATCTAGATAATAACAATATCAATTTCAATACTGTTATTATGAACATACAAAATGATTTTACTATTTCACAAGGAAAAGTAAAAGGATCTGGGGTGGATACTTATTTTGGAGGAAACATAATAAATAATGGCGAGCTAAATACATACAACACAACTACTTTTGGTAATTTTTTAGATGGCAATTACGAATCAACATCAAATCCACAAACAATTTCGGGTTCGGGTACCTTTAATGCACAAATAGACCCAATTCTTAATAATAATTTCAATACTGGTTCAGTTTCACAACTTAAAGTCAACAATACTAGCACAGAAGGTGTAACATTTTCTGTTCCATTTAATGTTGTTTCAAGTCTAACCATGACTGCAGGAATCATTCATACTTCTGCAACAAGCATTCTTAAAATTGGAGCTCCGGCAATGGCTTACACTGGTTCTATTTATGGGAATTTTGGAGATACTTGTTATATTGACGGTCCATTTTCTAAAGATATTGGCAGTGGTCAAAACGCAAATAATCTTACTAATAATTCTGGTCTAACACAAAATTTCTTCTTCCCTACTGGAAAAACATCTTATGAACCAATTTGGGTTGCTGTTACTACTCCTTCCGGAGGATTTAATAGTCCTGGTACAAATATTAAAGTTGAATCTTTTGAAACCAACACTGGTTTTGCATCAGCTAACATAGCACATTTAAGTCAGAAAAGATGGGAAGTTTCAAAAACAGGCGGCACAGTAATTGATTTTAATATAAAAGTTGGTGACACATCATTGGCTGATAATTACATAATAGTTCAAGCTCCATCATCATCTGGAATTTATGACAATGATTTTGGAATTACTTCAACTTTTTTGTCGGACACACCAAACACTTTAACATCAACAAGCGCTCCCTTACCGTTTTCAAACTTTAAAGGCTTTTTCGCTACAGCAAGACAATCTGAGTGTTCAGCAGTGAATCCCGGGAATACATTGGCTTCTGAAATTAATATTTGCGGAGGT
>CANCFZ010000116.1 GCA_947377425.1 Flavobacteriaceae bacterium | reverse complement strand
CAGCAGCAATATCTTGTAACATAACTATTTTTTAACGTGAAATTATGTTGCAAATTAGCATTTAAAATTTAGAATCTAAAATAAATCTACTTCGCTTCTTCAATACTTCCGCCTGCAACTATCTTTTGATTGATTTGTTTTGGTTTTCCGTAAATGGTAATATCGCCGCCAGCACGAACTTTAGCATCTACTAAATCGGTTGCATAAACATCGGCTTCACCACCAGCATTTGAAGTGATAACTGTTTGATTTGTAGTAAGTTTTTCGGCTTCATAAACTCCACCAGAATTTACTAAAACCTCTTGATTTGTAGCCTTACCATCCAAATGAATTGTAGAACCATTTGCTACTCTTGCGGTTAATTTAGCAACATCAAGTTTTAATTTTATTTGCGCTCCTTCTTTGGCTTTTATATCAAATGATGTAGTTTTTATGGTACTTTCACAAGTAATTCTAGAACCTTCATTAGCTTCGACAGCATCAATTTTTTTGTAATAAACGGTTGCTGAAATATTATCACCTGAAAGTATTTTTGATAATGACATTCTAATTTTTAATTCTCCGTTTTTATTGACTAATTCAACTTCGTTCGAACCTGAACCGTTAAGAATTACTTTATTTTCTGAAGAAGGAATTAAAATAACATCAATTTGATCAAACGAGGTTACTTTATTGAAATCTCCAACTATTTTTTCTGTTTGTGAAAATGCTACTGAACTGATTAATAATAAACTATAAACTATTTTTTTCATAACTATTCATTCTTTCTTAAAAATGTAAAATCCAATTGTTTCTTAACTAAATCGGCGTTCTTTACTTTAACGTAAACTTCGTCGCCTAATTGTAAAATACTCTTAGAAATTTCACCTACAAGTGCATATTGTTTTTCATCAAACGTGTAATAATCGTCTTTTATTTCACGAATTCTACACATTCCTTCGCATTTATTCGATACAATTTCTACATAAATTCCCCATTCGGTAACACCAGAAATAACGCCCAAAAACTCTTCGTCTTTGTGATCTTGCATGTATTTAATTTGCATGTATTTAATAGAATCACGCTCGGCATTTGTAGCAAGACTTTCCATATTACTAGAATGTTCGCATTTTTCTTCTAATATTTCGGCATCAACGCTTTTTCCGCCATCCAAATAATATTGAAGTAAACGATGCACCATAACGTCGGGATAACGTCTAATTGGTGATGTAAAATGGCTGTAATAATCGAATGCTAATCCATAATGACCAATGTTTTCTGTAGAATATTTGGCTTTACTCATCGTTCGGATTGCCAAAGTATCAATTAAATTTTGTTCTTTCTTTCCGTTAACATCTGCCATTAATTGGTTTAACGATTTAGAAATGTCTTTTTTATCGCGTAAATCGATTTTGTAACCAAATTTAGAAATCAACGCTTGCATAGCAAAAAGCTTGTCTTCATTAGGCTCATCGTGAATTCTATAAACGAATGTTTTCTTTTGTTTTCCTATATATTCTGCGACTTTTCTATTGGCTAAAAGCATGAATTCTTCTATCAAATGATTGGCATCTTTCGAAACTTTGAAATAAACGCCTTCTGGTTCGCCATCATCTTTTAAATTGAATTTTACTTCCACTTTATCAAACGATATTGCGCCATTATTCATTCTATTTCTACGAAGAATTTTAGCTAATTCATCTAATTTTAAGGTCGCTTCAGTAATTTCATCGGAAGCTTTGTATTCTTTTCCAGTTAAAGAAATTTCAGCTGGAATTGTAGCAGCTTTAGTTTCAATAATAACTTGCGCTTCTTCATAAGCAAAACGTTGGTCAGAATTGATAACCGTTCTACCAAACCATTGATTTAAAACCGTCGCTTTATTATCAATTTCGAAAATAGCAGAAAACGTATATTTTTCTTCATTCGGACGAAGCGAACAAGCAAAATTTGATAAAACTTCAGGCAACATCGGTACCACTCTATCTACCAAATAAACCGAAGTTCCACGATTATAAGCTTCTTCATCTAGAATCGTTCCTTCTTGCAAATAATGAGAAACATCGGCAATGTGAATTCCGATTTCATAGTTTCCATTTTCTAATTTTTTGAATGATAACGCGTCATCAAAATCTTTGGCATCTTTTGGATCAATCGTATATGTCAACGTATCACGCATATCTCGACGCTTTGCAATTTCTTCAGGATGAATGGCTGTGTCTAATTTTTGTGCAAAAACTTCCACTTCCACAGGGAAATTATAAGGCAAACCGTATTCAGCAAGTATGGCGTGAATTTCAGTATCGTGTTCTCCTGGTTTTCCTAAAACTTTGATAACTGAACCAAACGGCGAATCGGCTTTCTTTGGCCAATCTTCAATTCTTACCACCACAACATCACCTTGTTCGGCTCCATTATATTTATCTTTTGGAATAAAAATATCGGTATACATTTTGGCATTGGCAGTAGTTACAAAAGCAAAATTCTTTTGAATATCAATAACGCCAACAAATTCTGATTTGGCTCTTTCTAAAATTTCAATTACTTCGCCTTCCGGTTTTTTGCCACGACGACGGTTATACACATAAACCTTAACTTTGTCTTTATCTAATGCGTGATTCAAATTATTGGTTGGAATAAAAACATCGTCTTCAAATTCGTCGCAAATAAAATAAGCGGTTCTTCGAGAAGTCATATCTATTTTTCCTTCGTAATAATCTTGTGAAACAGCTTTGACTAAATATTTTCCAGGTTCACTTTCAATAATAACTTTTTGAGACGCAAGAATTTTTAAATCTTTAATAATTTCGTTTCTGCTTTTGGTATCGTTCAATTCAAGAACAGCACATATTTGCTTGTAATTGAAAGGTTTATTTGCGTTTTTTGATAGTATTTTTAAAATCTTTTCAGAGAAAGTTTTCTCTTTTTTTCCAAACTTTTTTGGGAATTTACTCATAATCTTTTTTTTTGTGTTCTTTTTTATTTTGTATTTGTACACAAAGAACCAAGATAATTATTATTAGTTAAATAATTATCTTGGTTTCTAATAAAGTTTAAAATTAGTGAATAGTAATTAGTAAATAGTGATAAGAAGAAAGATTTATCGAAAATATAACTTTTGTAAAACAAAAAAGGTTCACAATTAAGTAAACCTTTTGAAGTTATTTTATGTTATTTTGTTTCTAATTCTTAATAACTTTAGTAGTTAAAGAACCTTCATCAGAAGTTACTTTAAATAAATACATTCCATTAGAGAAATTACTTGTATCGAATGTGTTTGTAGAATTTAAGATTTGATTAAATAGTAATTTTCCATTACTATCTGAGACTTCTAATTTAGTATTAGTAAGATTTTTTGTATTTATAAACAAGGTGTTTTTAGTAGGATTTGGGTATAATTGTATGTTATCTTTCATTACAAAATTATCCATAGCTAACAAATTTCCATTTATAGGATTAAAATCAGTCCAAACCGATGTAGCTTCATAAGCTGCCTCAGAACCAACAGGTACATTTAAAGCACAACTAGTTACATTTACGCCTGAAAAAACATTATAACTTATAGATAAAGGCGTTGTAATATAACAATTTACGGTATTTAAAGAGGAGCAATCTTTGAATGCCCTATCTCCTATTATAGATACTGAAATAATCGTTAGAGTTGTTAAACTAGAGCATTGATAAAAAGCTTCTGTCCCAATACTGCCTGGTGTATTAATTGTTACAGATACTAACCCAGTACATCCAGAAAAGGATGAAGCTCCTACTGAAGAAGTTAAATTCAAGGAAGTTAAACCCGTACAACCGGAAAATGTACAATAATTGATAGATGGCCCAGGACTAGGAAATGATAATGATGTCAACCCAGTGCAACCAACAAAAGCAAAATCATCAATAGTTGTTATGGAGCTAGGAATATTTAAAGTGGTTAAACCCGTACAACCATAGAAAGAAGCAATTCCAAGTATGGTAACAGAATTAGGAATTGTGATAGCAGTTAAACCTGTGCAAGTGTGAAAAGCATAACTGTTAATATACGTAACAGAATTAGGAATAGTAACAGATGTTAATCCTGAACAACCTCGAAAAGCTTCATAACCAATTTCTTTTACGGTATAATTTTGTGAGCTGAAGTTTACCGTTTCGGGAATAATTGCAACTCCACTAAAACCAGTATTTGTTACAACTTTAACATAAAAATTAGTAACATCTGTAACTTGGTAATTAATTCCGTTATAATTAAAAGTTTGTGATAAAGCTAGGCTAGTGTTTACAAGTATAAATAAAAATAGTAGTGTTTTTTTCATAAATTAAATTATTTAATAATTTTCCAAATGTATAAAAATTATTAAAATAGTATTAGACAATTAGTTAAAACTAAATATATTAAAATTTTACTTTTGTATCTTTATAAAAAATAAAAATGACCGAATTCATAACTGTGGCAACGTTTAATTTTCCTCACGAAATCGTGGTTTTAAAATCTATTTTAGACCATGAAGGAATTCCGTATTTATTTCAAAATAAAAATCTAATTTCAGTCAATCCATTAGCAAGTTACGCTTACGGCGGAATAAATTTAAAAGTTCATCCAAACGATGTTGAAAAAGTAAAAAAAATTTTAAATAACTTAAATACTAATTTAGAAATTGTATAGTCTATTCTCTATATTCTATTTTCTTTTATCTAAAAATTTGAAAGTTTTCAACATCTATTAAAAACAACAAAAAGAAATTTTAAATTTAAATTAAATTATGATGGTTATTATAGCGTGTTAATTTGTACAATAACTTTAAATTTTAAAAGTTGATTTTCAAGTTATACTTTTTTATACCGATTTATCAACACTGTTTTTAAATAGTAAAAAGCTCATTTTAAGCTAAAATTTAAAATTAATCAACAGTTGTTAACAAGTGAAAAACAGAATATTTTGTAGATAACTTTGATTGTTAATTTCTGTTGAAAAACCATTTTTTTCTATTGATAACTTTTCCAAAAAAAGACGAAACTAAATTTGATTTTCTCGATTCAATTTTTGATTACAAATTATACTGATACAACCAAAAAAAACTTCTAATTTTCTATCCGAAGTTATGAACAAAAGTTGTTAATTTAAAGTTAACTGAATATCAACGAATTGTAAAACACTATTAACAATTTAAAATTTTAACATTTGAATTAAATAAAAAGCAATGATTTACAGCTACTTATAAATATATGTTATCAACAGTAAAACGTTACCTTAAGTAAATCAAGTAGTTATATTTTTATAAAAATCAAAACGATATACTAATAAGAATGACTAAATTTGTTTCCACAACTACAATTAAAATAACTATGAAAATTTCAATCGGAAACGACCACGCAGGACCAGATTATAAAAAAGCAATTGTTGACTTTTTAACAGCAAAAGGACACGAAGTTATCAATCACGGAACCGACACTTTTGATAGTGTTGACTACCCAGATTTTGGACACCCTGTTGCCATTGATGTAGAAACAGGAAAATCCGATTTAGGAATAGTAATTTGCGGTTCAGGAAACGGAATTGCGATGACGGTTAACAAACATCAAGGAATTCGAGCGGCACTTTGCTGGACCAAAGAAATTTCGGCGCTAGCGCGCCAACATAATGATGCAAACGTCGTAAGCATCCCGGCGCGATTTACTTCTATTCAACAAGCGGTTGAAATTGTGGATACTTTTTTAACTACCGATTTTGAAGGCGGAAGACACCAAAATAGAGTTGATAAAATAAGCTGTAAATAATTTTGGGACACGATCATTCACACGGACATCATCACAAACACGAAGTACAAGGTAAAAATCTTGTCTATTCTATTTTACTCAATTTAGTAATCACAATTGCGCAAATTGTTGGCGGAATCATTTCTGGAAGTTTGGCATTAATTTCGGATGCGCTTCATAATTTTTCCGATGTACTTTCCCTAGGATTTAGTTTAGTTGCTCACAAACTTTCTAGAAAAGAAGCTACCGAAGATCAAACCTTTGGTTATAAAAGAGCTGAATTAATTGCCGCTTTTGTAAATGCATCAACCTTAATAATTGTTGCTTTTATATTGATTTATGGCGCAATTGAACGCTTTTTTAATCCAAAAATAATTGAATCAGGTTTGGTAATTTGGTTGGCTATTCTTGGTATTGTTGTTAATGGTGGTTCGGTTTTGTTATTACAAAAAGATGCCGAAAACAACATTAATATGAAATCGGCATATTTACATTTATTAACAGACATGATGGCTTCGGTTGCAGTTTTAGTTGGTGGTTTGTTGATGAAATTTTTCGGTTGGTTTTGGGTAGATGGTGTAATGACAATCTTAATAGGAATTTATCTCATTGTAGTTGGTTATGATTTATTAAAAACTTCTACCAAAATGCTAATGCTTTTCACACCTGAAGAAATTGACATAAAAGAAATAGTCGAAGAAGTTCATAAAATTCCAGGAGCAGGAAAACTACATCACATACATGTTTGGCATTTGAACGATGACGAATTGCATTTGGAAGCCCATTTAGATTGCACAGAAGATATAAAAATAAGCGAATTTGATAATTTACTTCATAAAATAGAAGCTGTTTTACTAGAAAAATTCCATATTAATCATATTAATATTCAACCAGAGTTTAAAAAAGAAGACTCGAAAGAAACTATAGTTCAAGATTAAAAAACAGACAATGACCAATATAAATTTCATTCAAAGCCAAGTAAACACAACACCTAAAAACATTGAAGCAACTTTAAAATTGCTTTCAGAAGATTGTACTATTCCGTTTATTTCTCGTTATCGAAAAGACCAAACAGGAAATTTGGATGAAGTTCAAGTTGAAAATATTGCCAAACTTTCTAAACAATACGATGAAATTGTAAAACGAAAAGAAAGCATTATAAAAACCATCGAAGAACAAGGACAACTTTCACCAGAATTAAAATCTAAAATTGAAAAAAGTTTCGATTTACAGGAAATTGAAGATTTGTATCTGCCTTATAAAAAAAAGAAAAAAACGCGTGCCGATGTAGCTCGTGAAAACGGATTAGAACCATTAGCAACTCTGATTTTAGCTCAAAGAAATGACGATGTAGACTTTTTAGCAACACAATATCTTAATAAAAATGTAATCAACGAAGAAGAAGCATTGCAAGGCGCAAGAGATATTGTGGCCGAATGGATAAATGAGAATATTGCCGTTCGTCAAAGTTTACGAAGATTGTATAATCGAAAAGCAATCATTGAAGCTAAAGTGGTAAAAAAGAAAGCCGAAGAAGAAGAGGCTCAAAAATTCAAACAATATTTTGATTGGGCAGAACCTTTATCAAAAGCACCATCACATAGATTATTAGCAATGCTTCGTGCAGAAAATGAAGGTTTTATAAAAATTAAAATCGAAACCGATATTGATGAAACTTACGATTTAATAGATGAATTGGTAATCAAAAACAATAATTCACCTTCAATTTCTCATGTTCAATTAGCGATTGAAGACAGTTTTAAAAGATTATTGAATCCAGCAATTTCAAACGAGACATTACAGGAAGCCAAAGCTAAAGCTGATATTAAAGCAATTGACGTTTTTGCCGGAAATTTGAGTCAGTTGTTACT
>CANCFZ010000115.1 GCA_947377425.1 Flavobacteriaceae bacterium | reverse complement strand
AAATAAATAAATATAAAATTTTTAATATATTTACGCCAATTATTAAAGCTTATACTTTACTTCGAAAATAAAAATAAGTTTTGATAAGCAAATCGCTTATCGTACCAACCAATAAAATACGATAATGGAAAAGCGTAAATTAAGTTTCTGGCAAATCTGGAACATGAGTTTCGGGTTTTTAGGAATACAATTTGGATTTGCCCTTCAGGGCGGATTTATGTCTAGAATATTTCAAACTCTTGGAGCAGATGTTGACAGCATACCTGGTTTATGGGTGGCTGCTCCTTTAACAGGCCTTTTAGTTCAACCTATAATTGGATACCTATCTGATAATACTTGGAGTCCAAAATTCGGCAGAAGAAAACCATTTTTTCTTATTGGAGCAATTTTAGCCTCTATAACTTTATTTTTTATGCCCCATTCTCCAGTTTTATGGGTTGCTGCAGGATTGTTATGGATTTTAGATTCTTCAATAAACATTAGTATGGAGCCATTTCGTGCTTTAGTTGCGGACAAACTTCCTGAACCACAACGTTCTAATGGATTTGTAATTCAAACACTTATTATCGGAATTGGAACTTGGATTGCAAGTAATTTACCTTGGTTAGTTAACAAATTAGGCGTTACAAATGAAGCTGCTGCTGGAGTAATTCCACCATCTGTTGTTGTTGCTTTTTCTGTTGGAGCTTTTGTTTTTATTAGCAGTATCTTATTTACAATTTTCACAACAAAAGAAGATCCTCCGCAAGATTTAGAAAAGTTTTTTTCAGAGAAAAAAGAGAACAGATTTATACCAGATTTAGTAGCAAGCTTAAAAGAAATGCCTTCAACTATGAAAAAATTGGGATTAATTCAATTTTTTAGTTGGTTTGCTTTTTTTACTATGTGGAGTTTATCTACTCCTGCATTAACAGAACATGTTTACAACTCTCCAAAACCTGATGTTAAAGTATATGCACAATTAGACTTGAAAGGTAATGTGTTAAAAAACAATAAAGAAGAAGTTATTTACCTTAACACTACCAAAGAAAATGAATACAAAGACAAAGATAAAGTTTATAACAACGCAGCCGATTTAGTAGGCTCCGCTACAGGTGTTTATGGATTATCGTCAATGGCATTTGCATTATTGCTTACTTTTTACACAATGAAAAACAAGATTAATAGAAAATACATCCACATGGCATCATTAATTCTTGGTGGATTAGGTTTTATTTATATGTTCTATGCAACTCCTTCAACATTGCTGTTTTCATTTATATTAATTGGATTTTCTTGGGGAAGTATTTTATCAATGCCGTATGCAATGCTATCAAGTTCAGTAAATCCAAAAAAAATGGGTATGATGATGGGATTATTCAATATGTTTATAGTAATTCCTCAAATTATTGCTGCTCTTGGTGGAATTAATTATTTATATAAATTAATTGGAGAAGAGCATATCAACGCCATGCTTTTAGCAGGTATTTCACTAATTATTGCGGGATTCTGTAATTTATTTATTACCGATAAAAATGCAATTTCAGGTTAAAAAAATTAAAATGACAAACAAAAAAGCATTCATCTTCGACCTTGACGGAGTAATTGTTGACACAGCTAAATATCACTTTTTAGCTTGGCAAAAATTAGCTCAAGAGTTAGGAATCGAATTTACACCCGAACACAACGAACAATTAAAAGGTGTTAGCCGAGTTCGTTCTCTTGACATTATTTTAGAACTTGGCAATGTTCAAGCTTCTCAAGAAGACAAAAACAAATGGCTTATCCAAAAAAACGAAGATTATTTATCTTATTTGGTAGATATTGATGAAAGTGAAATTTTACCAGGAGTACTTCCTGTTTTACATTATTTAAAAGATAAGAATCAACTAATCGCATTAGGTTCTGCTAGTAAAAATGCACGACCAATTTTAGAAAAAACAGGCATACTAAATTTATTTGATGCCGTAGTTGACGGAAATGACGTTTCAAATGCAAAACCCGATCCAGAAGTTTTCTTGCAAGCCGCAAAAAAACTAAATGCAACCAACGAAAACTCAATAGTTTTTGAAGATTCTGTTGCTGGAATTCAAGCAGCAAACAGTGCAAATATGATAAGTATTGGAATTGGAGATACAGCAACATTAAACGAAGCTAAATATATATTTAAAGATTTTACGTTTATTGATGTTTCGTTTATTGAGTCGTTAATAAATTAGAAAAAGAGAATAGAAATACACAAGAGTTTTAAGTATTAGAGCTAAACTTCTAAACTTCTAAACTTCTAAACTTTTATAAAATGAACCAAGATTATATAAAACCAGACAACTGGTCTATCATAGAAGAAGGTTTTGATGCCGAAATGGTAAAATCGTCTGAAAGCTTGTTCAGTATCGGAAACGGTGCTATGGGACAACGCGCCAATTTTGAAGAACATTATTCAGGAGAAACGTTCCAGGGAAGTTATATTGCCGGAATTTATTATCCAGACAAAACAAAAGTGGGTTGGTGGAAAAATGGCTATCCAGAGTATTTCGCAAAAGTATTGAATGCTCCAAATTGGATAGGAATTGACATCGAAATCAACGGAGAAATTTTGGATTTGGCGAAATGCAAAGACGTTTCTAATTACAAACGCGAGTTGAACATGAAAGAAGGTGTCTACAATCGTTCTTTCAAAGCAACTTTACAAAATGGAACAGAAATATGTGTCAATATAAATCGTTTCCTTTCATTAGATATTGATGAATTGGGTGTGATTGATTATAAAATTACTCCTTTAAAAGGTGATGCTAAAATTGTTTACAAACCTTATCTTGACGCTGGAGTTCACAACGAAGATGCCAATTGGGAAGAAAAATTCTGGGAACCTTTATCTGTTTCAAATAACGGAAATGAAGCTTTTGTAACGGCTAGAACTTTTAAAACACATTTTGCCGCTACAACTTTTATGCAAAATACTATTTTGTTAGAAGGAAATAATTTGAATGTTTCTCCATCAAATATTGAAAAATCATCAGACAAAATTCAATTTACTTATGAAGTTACTGTTGCAAAAGGTCAAACTTCATCAATACAAAAATTAGGTGGTTACACCGTTTCGTTAAATCACGAAAATACTCAAACTGCTGCTGAAAACGTAATTGCAAAAGCATTACAAATTGGATATGCACAATTACTTGAAAATCAAATTCAAGCTTGGGCTAAAATCTGGGAAATGAGCGACATTACCATTGATGGCGATGTAAAAGCACAACAAGGAATTCGATTCAATATTTTCCAATTGAATCAAACCTATTTAGGAAAAGATTCTCGTTTAAATATTGGCCCAAAAGGATTCACTGGCGAAAAATATGGCGGTTCAACTTACTGGGACACGGAAGCGTATTGCATTCCATTTTATATGGCTACCAAAGACCAACAAGTAGCCAGAAACTTACTAACTTATCGTTACAATCAATTGGACAAAGCAATTGAAAATGCAGGTAAATTAGGCTTCAAAAACGGTGCTGCTTTGTATCCAATGGTTACCATGAATGGCGAAGAATGTCATAACGAATGGGAAATTACATTTGAAGAAATTCACAGAAATGGAGCCATCGCTTTTGCCATTTTTAACTATTTTAGATTCACTGGAGATTATTCGTATATTCCTGAAAAAGGATTGGAAGTTCTTATTGGAATTGCGCGTTTTTGGCACCAAAGAGCAACCTACTCTACTTACAGAAATCAATATGTAATTCTAGGAGTTACTGGTCCAAACGAATATGAAAACAACGTTAACAACAACTTCTACACCAATTATTTAGCAAAATGGTGTATCGATTATGCCGTGGAACAAATTAATAAAGTAGAAAAAGAATACACATCCGATTATGCTCGAATTATGAGCAAAGTCAATTTGGATAATGCCGAAATCACACATTGGAAAGCTGTTGCCGACAATATGTATTTTCCATTTTCTGAAGAACACGATGTTTATTTACAACAAGATGGTTTCTTGGATAAAGAATTGATAAAAGTCCACGATTTAGATAGAAGCCAACGTCCAATAAACCAAAAATGGTCTTGGGATAGAATCCTTCGTTCCCCATATATCAAACAAGCCGACACATTACAAGGTTTCTATTTCTTTGAAGATCATTTTACCAAAGAACAATTAGAAAAACATTTCGATTTTTACGAACCATTTACTGTTCATGAAAGTTCGCTTTCCCCATGTGTACACTCAATTCAAGCTGCAACGCTAGGCAGAATGGAACAAGCTTACACCTTTTATTTAAGAACATCTCGATTAGATTTAGACGATTACAACAAAGAAGTTGAAGAAGGATGTCACATTACTTCAATGGCTGGAACTTGGATGAGTATTGTAGAAGGTTTTGGTGGAATGCGTGTTAAAAACGATACACTTCATTTTGAACCAAGAATTCCAAAAGAATGGGACGGTTATTCCTTTAAAATCAATTTTAGAAATCAGATTTTAAAAATATCAGTTCGTCAAAATGAAACCTCGTTTTCACTTGAAGGCAACAAAGAAATTTCAGTTTTCGTTAACGGAAAAGAAGTTTTGGTAGAGCCGAATAGTTTGGTAACGGTTTAAATAAAACATTCACGACCCTGTCAGAGTTTTAAACTCTGACAGGGTTTTTTAAAACATAAAAACAAATGAAAAAAATCTTCTTTTTCTTACTAATAACTTCGATTTCATTCGCTCAAATTGAACGAGTTGAACCACCATTTTGGTGGAGCGATATGAATCTTTCGGATGTTCAAATAATGTTCTACGGAAAAAACATCGCTCAAAATGATGTCACTGTTTCCAATGGAATTATCATTAAAGGCATTCAAAAAACCGAAAATCCCAACTACGTTTTCGTAACAATCGACACAAAAAACACTTCGGCACAAGATTTTGTTTTCACTTTCAAAAACGGAAAGAAATCATTTACTCAAAATTACTCTTTAAAATCGAGAAGAGAAAATTCTAAAAACAGAAAAAGCTACGATAGTTCAGACATGATTTATCTGATTATGTCAGACCGTTTTGCAAATGGAAATCCAGATAACGACAGTGATAAAACAGTTACCGAAAAAGCAGATAGAGCCAATCCAAGTGGAAGACACGGTGGTGATATTGAAGGCATTATTAAGAATTTAGATTATATAAAAGAATTAGGTGCCACTGCTGTATGGCCAACTCCACTTTGCGAAGACAACGACGAAAGAGGTTCATATCACACATACGGACAATCCGACGTCTATAAAATTGATCCACGTTTTGGAACCAACAATGATTATTTAAGATTAAGTGCCGAATTACATAAACGAGGCATGAAAAATATTTTAGATTATGTTACCAATCATTGGGGTTGGCAACATTGGATGATGAAAGATTTACCAACTCACGACTGGATTCATCAATTCCCAGAATACACACAAACCAATCACAGAAGAGAAAGTTTGAACGACATATATGCATCAAAAATTGATGTTGAAGTTTGTTCTGACGGATGGTTTGTAAAATCAATGCCCGATTTGAATCAGTCCAATCCTTTAGTTCTTAATTATCTTATTCAAAATGCCCTTTGGTGGATTGAATACGCCGATTTAGACGGATTTAGAGTAGATACCTATCCTTACAACGATAAAGATGGAATTTCTAAATGGACAAAATCCATAACCGATGAATATCCAAATTTTAATATAGTTGGTGAGGCTTGGTTAAACAGCCAATCAAAAATATCGTATTGGCAAAAAGACAGTAAAATTGGAGCCCTTCAAAGTTTCAATTCTCATTTGCCTTCGGTAATGGATTTTACTTTATTCGACGCTTTTAGTAGTGTTTTCAATCAAGATAAACAAGAATGGGATAAAGGAATGATTAACGTTTACCTCAACTTTACCAATGATTTTTTATATGCAAATCCAAACAATCTTTTAACTTTTGCCGAAAATCATGACACCAATCGTTTCAATGAAATTTATAAAAACGATTTTAAAAAATACCAAATGGCAATGACAATTCTAGCCACAGTTCGCGGAATTCCACAACTCTATTATGGTTCCGAAATTGGAATGGCTGGAAATAAAGACAAAAATGGCGATGGTGACATCCGTAGAGATTTTCCTGGTGGATGGAATGGCGATGCAAACAACGCTTTCAATGCTTCTGGAAGAACTGCTGAACAACAAAAATTCCATGATTTCACCGCTAAATTATTCAATTGGAGAAAATCCAAAGAAGTAATTCATACTGGAAAAATGATGCATTACATTCCAGAAAACAATGTATATGTTTTTTTTAGATATAATGATACCGAAACTGTGATGATTGTAATAAACAACAATACTGATAAACAAACATTCAAATTAAGTCGTTTCAAAGAAAACATCAAAAACTTTCAAACTGGAACAGATGTTCTTTCAGGAAAACAAATCAACACAAAAGACGATTTAGAAATTGATGGTAAGTCTGTTTTGGTATTAGAATTGAAATAAAAAAATAACCCACTAAGGTAATAAGCAAAACCTTAATTCTCTTAATACCTTAATGGTTAAAAATAAATAAAAGCATGAAAAAACTACTTGTTTTACTATTAATCACCTCATTTTCATTTGCACAAAATTCAAACAGAAAATACATTTCACATTCTTGGAAAAAAAACATATTAGAGATAAAAACTAATGATGGTTCCTATCAAATAAAACCTTTGTCTGATAATATTGTTGAAACCTCATTTATACCAAATGGCGAAACTTTCAATCCAAATTCACATGCTGTTATCGCATCAGAAATTAAAAAAGTTCATAAATGCAAATATGCTAATTTACCTAATTTAATAGTTCTTTCAGGTTATGATATTAATGTTAGAATCACCAAAAACCCTTTTAAAATAAGTTATTTATATACTGATAGTGAAGTGCTGTCTGAAAAAAATGGCTATGTTAAAAAAGACGGATTGGAAACTATAGAATTTAACATTACAGCCAACGAAAACTTATATGGCGGTGGTGCTCGAGCTTTTGATAAAATGAATCGCCGTGGTAATCGTTTACAATTATATAATCGTGCCAGTTATGGTTATGAAACCAAAGCCGACTTAATGAATTTCTGCATTCCTGTTGTATTTTCCTCAAATAATTATGCTGTTCATTTTGACAATCCTTCCATTGGATATTTGGATTTAGATTCGAAAAAAGATAACACCTTAACTTATGAAACCATTTCTGGCAGAAAAACATATCAAGTAATAGTTGGAAATAATTTAGTTACAAATTACACAGAACTAACCGGAAGACAACCATTACCTCCAAGATGGGCATTTGGAAGTTTCTCTTCAAGATTTGGTTATCATACCCAAGAAGACGTTGAAAAAACTATTCGAAAATTTGAAGAAAGTAAAATCCCAGTTGACGCAATTATTTTAGACTTATATTGGTTTGGTAAAAGCGTTAAAGGAACAATGGGAAATTTAGATTGGGATAAAGATAATTTCCCAAACCCCGATAAAATGATTGCTGATTTGAATAAAAAAAATATTAAAACCATTTTAATTACAGAACCATTTATATTGACATCTTCTTCCAAATGGAAAGAAACTGTAGATAAAAAAGTGTTAGCTACCAATGCCGATGGAAGCCCTGCAACATGGGATTTCTATTTTGGTAATACAGGAATTGTTGATATTTTCAAGCCAGAAGGAAAGCAATGGTTCTGGGATGTTTACAAAAGATTAATCAACCAAGGAGTTGGTGGCCTTTGGGGTGATTTAGGAGAACCTGAAGT
>CANCFZ010000114.1 GCA_947377425.1 Flavobacteriaceae bacterium | reverse complement strand
CAAAATCCGCAACGAATGAAACGATTTGTAGAAGTTTGTATTGGTACACAAAAACCTTATTCTTCTTTTTTAAACAAAGTTAAAAATACAAGAAACTTTACTCCTATTGTTATTGGATTAGAAGCTGATAGAGAAATAATGTACAACAGAATTAATCAACGTGTTGACATTATGATGAATGAAGGTTTATTATCCGAAGCTGAAAAATTATTTTCAAATAAAGAATTAAACGCTTTACAAACAGTTGGTTATAGGGAATTATTCGATTGTTTTGAAGGGAAAATTTCATTAGATTTTGCAGTGGAAGAAATCAAGAAAAACACACGCCGATTTGCGAAACGACAATTAACTTGGTTTAAACGCACTGAAAATGTAATTTGGATAAATTTTCAAGAAAATTTTGAAACTATTTTAAACAAATTGCATCTATAGATAAAAGCTTTTAAAAATGAAAAAAAAAACTTCCTATTATTTCTTTATGCTGTGCCTAGCTTTAATGCTAAATTCTTGTGAACCACCATATAGCGGTTCTAAAATTATCGAAATAAAAAATGAATTTTACGACGCTCAAAATCAACCTATTAACGGCTTATCTATTCGGTATACAACCGAAATGAATGATGGTTATTATTTTGGCTACAATACAGATAATTTTAGTCGTACAACAGATGCTGAAGGAAAAATTAGCATTTCTACTTTCAAGCCGTTTCAAAAACTTTATGTTGTATATGAAGGAAACACTCAGTTAGTTAACTTCTATTCTGAATTGAAGAACTTAACTACCGAAACCATTAACTACCAACGCTTTTATGTTTTAAGATACGATGAAAGTGTCGATTTATACCTTAATTTCTCTAATTCAAATCCGGTTAAACAACTTACCGATGTAACCTTTTCAGGAATTGGAAATGAAGATTCTAATGCTAATTTAAATGAAGATTCCAGAATATATCGTGTAAAAACCAATCAAACGGTAACCATTACTTATAGCGTTTATGATTCGCAAATAAAAAATTCGCAAGAATTTATAACCACTATTACCGTGGGCACAAGTACTATTTCTCAAACTATTACTTTATAAAACATGAAACGATATCTAATCATTTTAACTTTTCTGGTATTTGGACTTACCGTTCAAGCACAAAAGAAAAAAAAGGTTTTTAATTTGGAGCCCAAAATGCGTTTGGGTGTCTTTACTCCTATTGAATTTGGGAATACAGCTTTGAATAAATATTATAGTTCTCCAATTGGTTATGAAGGTAATTTTACCTTATTCAAATTATATGGAATCGAATTTACAGGTGGAATCACTTATACAAATTACAAATACAACCAACAGCCAGATTTTTTAGATTATGAAATTAGCAGACAAACAGTGCTTTATGGTCAACTAGCTTATGGTATTGAACTCAATAAAAATTTTGATGTTAGTCCGAGTTTAAGTATTGGTTTAGAGCATTTAAGTCATCGTGAAGGCTCCTATATCTTGGCGAGACAAACGGGATTTAACACTAGAATTGGTGCCTATTTAGATTATAAATTAAATAAGACCTTTTCTTTCTATTCCGGACTACATCTTTCGCATACCAATTATAATATGGAAGATGGCGTTTCTTCCTACCGCAAGCAATACCATTTCTCTAATTCCCTAATTATTTCATTAGGTGTTGAATTCAATTAATTATGCCTATTTCACCAAATTTCACTTCAATACTAACCAAAGATTGGGAAATTAATTTTTTGCAATGTTATCCAAATGGCTATTTGAAATATACTGAATTGTGTAATTTATTTCAGTTGACTGCTGCGACACACTCTGAAGTTGGAGGCATTAGTTTTAGTGACATGCAAGAGTTTCATCAAGCTTGGGTTTTAAGTAAAATGCGTGTTGAAATCAAACGATTACCAAAATGGAAAGACAAAGTTACTGTAAAAACTTGGATAAAAACATTAGAAAATTCACGCTCAACTCGTTGTTTAGAATTGTATATTGGTAATGAAAAGATTGTTGGTTGTGAGACTTTTTGGGCAGTTTTTAATACCAAAACTCGACGACCGGAAGCCTTGGCTTTGCCTCACGGGCATTTTGAAAAATTTCCAAATAAAAGTGCAACTGAAAAAGATTATTCTAAAATAAATATCCAACAAGATTTTGAATTGGTAACAGAACGAAAGGTTTTATTATCCGATTTAGATATTGTAAATCACGCTAATAGTGTGAAATATTTAGAGTGGTGTTTGGATTCAGTAGATTCAAAATTGCTTTTAAAACAAGAATTATCAGCTTTTGAAATGAATTACTTGAAAGAAGTTTCGCTAAATGAAACTATTGTAATTGGAAAAAACGAAAATGTTCTTACAGTAAGTAAAGATTACAAAGTGTGTTTTGGATTGGAACTTGAATTGAAAACCTAAAGTTCAATTTAATGCTCAAACCCTAGCCCTGATAGCAATGTAAATCCTTTTGTAAAAGAAGTCTCTTTTTTCTTGCTGTAAAAGAGCGACCTCAGAAGCTCCTTTATAGCTTAGAAAAAATGACTTGTTTACAAAAGATTGAAATGTAGAGCAGGAAATTGCTCATAAAAAAAGCTCCAATTTCTTGAAGCTTTCTTGTTTATTTTTTCACAACTAATCTAAATCCTTCACCGTGAATATTTAAAATTTCAACACCTGGATCGTCTTTTAGATACTTTCTTAGTTTGGCGATGTAAACGTCCATACTTCTTGATGTGAAGTAGTTATCATCTCTCCAAATTTTAGTTAATGCTAATTCTCTTGGCATTAAATCTTCTACGTAAAGTGCTAGCATTTTTAGCAATTCATTTTCTTTTGGAGATAATTTGATTGGCTCATTACCCGGAAATGTTAAGAAACGTAATTTAGAATTCAAATGGAATTTACCAATTTGGAACTCAAACTGAACATTTTCAGCTTTAGTTTCAGAAGATTTTCTTAGCATAATGGCTCTAATTTTCATCAACAAAACTTCAGAATCGAAAGGTTTGTTAAGATAATCGTCTGCTCCTACTTTGTATCCTTTTAACACATCTTCTTTCATGGTTTTAGCCGTTAAGAAAACGATTGGCACTTCTTTATTTTTTTCGCGAATTTCTTTAGCTAATGTGTAACCATCTTTGTATGGCATCATTACGTCAAGAATACATAAATCAAAAGTATCTTTTTTGAATTTTTCAAAACCTTCCATCCCATTCTTTGCTAAAGTTACATCAAAGTCGTTCAGCATCAAATAATCCTTAAGAATAGCACCAAAATTTTGGTCATCCTCAACTAATAATATTTTTTTATTTTCTTTTTCCATAATTTTTTAATTTATCAACGGCAATTTTATTATAAATGTACTTCCTTTTCCTTTTTCACTTTCAACGAATATTTGACCATTATGATCTTCAATAATTCTTTTTACATAGGCTAAACCTAATCCATGTCCTTTAACGTTATGTAAGTCGCCTGTGTGCTCACGATAGAATTTTTCAAAAATTCTTTTCTGAGCAACTTTATTCATTCCCAAACCTTGGTCTTTAATTTTTATGAGAATAAAATCCTTAACATTCTCTGTATATATATCTATAACGGGCATATCCGGTGAATATTTTATAGCATTGTCTAAAACATTAACAATAACATTTGTAAAATGCACATCATTTAACAATACTGTTGTTCTATTTGCTTCAAAATGAGTTGTTATAGTCCCTTGTCTGTCTTCAATAATTAAATGAACGTGATCAACGGCATCTTCTATAATACTTTGAACATTTTGAGATTCTTTAGAAATATCAAGTTCTTTTTTTTCTAATTTAGATATTCTAAGAACATTTTCAACCTGAGCGTGCATTCGTTTATTTTCATCTCTTATCATTTGCAGATATCGAAAAACTTTTTCTTTATCATCAATAACTTTAGGGTTTTTAATAGCATCGAGAGCAAGATTAATAGTTGCAATTGGAGTTTTAAACTCGTGAGTCATATTATTAATAAAATCAGTTTTAATTTCCGAAATCTGACGTTGTTTTATCAATTGATGTAACGCATTTGCGTAAGCAATAATAATAATTAATGTAAAAATTATCGATAATAATGTTATTGCCAATATATCAGAAAATAGAAATTTCTTTTTTTGAGGAAACGAAATCAATAATGAATATTTATTATTTCCGTCGTTATCTATAAATATTGGAATTGAATATGTTGCATATTTATCATACGCAAAATGGTCTGATTTTATTTTGGTTGCCAATCCATTGCTATAAATATTAAATTCAAACGGCGTTTTTACACCATATTCATTCAATTCGTTAGTCAATGTTTTTTGTAACATTTCTTTTGAAATTCTATCATATATAGAATAATTAGCAACAATATCTTTATAGGCAATATCAAATTGAGCATTTTCTAAAAGCTTTAGTTTTCCTGCTTTTTCAATTGTAATATCTGGTGTTAATTTATTTTCAATACCTGAGTTATCAAAAGAATTTTTATTAAAAATTTCTGTTTTTCGTTTTGCTGTATAGCTTTTAATCTTAGAATTCTCAGCATTTTTTTTGTCAAAGAGCGTAGAAAATATATCGTAATCTTCAGAAATTATACTATTAGAATAAATAATAGTTTCATTTGTTTTTTTGTTTCTTTGATAGTATTTGTATTCCATCAAATCTTCATTTTTTGGAATTGTGCCAATGCTATCTTTTAACTTATTATATCTATTATAAAACGTGTATTTTTCTTGTTCTTCTAGCTTTCTAGAAACATTTCCTAGTACTTGTTTTATATGAAACTTAAATTGTTCTTCGCTTTTTTCTAATGAAGTATTAAACCAATAAACTTGGACTAAAATTATCCCTAACAAGGAGATACTCATTAACAATACTAAAAGCCGAAAAACAAACTTATTCATCACAACAAAATTAGCATTTTAACATATATTCTGTTAATATATTAACCAAACATTAACATTGCAGTAGTTTATTATTTATTTTTCAATAAATTCAGTATTTCATCAACTTGTTTTTTTGTTTCATCAAAATTTTCATTTTTGACAACAAACTGACTTCTTTCAATACGTTCTTCATCAGAGAGTTGATTGTTGATTCTTTGCAAAATTTTTTCTCTAGTAGTTTTATCTCTTTGAAGTACTCTTTGAATTCTAGTTTCTAAAGGTGCTGAAACTGTAATAATAGTATCGCAATCTTTATAACTTCCGCTCTCAAATAAAATTGCGGCTTCTTTAACAATTATAGGAAATTTGCTATGCTGTATAATCCAATTATCAAAATGTTTTTTTACAGCAGGATGAACAATTCCGTTGAGTTGTTTTAATTTTTCGGGTTCATTAAAAACAATAGATGCTAGTTTTTCTCTATCTAAAGTAGTATTTGCACCAATAATTTCAATTCCAAAAGCAGTTGCTATTTGAGAAATAATTTCTGGAAATTCCATTACTTTTTTGGCTTCCAAGTCGGAAATGTATACAGGAATTCCCTTTGATTGTAAATAATTTGCTACAGCAGTTTTACCACTTCCAATTCCACCTGTTAATCCTACAATTTTAGATTTAACTTGCACTGGTTCAACTAATTTTTGAATTGGATTAATTATTTTATCAATTGCTTTTTCAACTGATTTATGAATTGGAGCATTACTTTGATCATTATTAAACATACTTCTTTCATAGTTATCTTCTACTTCACTTACTTTAAAAAAAAGCTCTGGAAAAGCTTCTTGAGGTTGTTTGCCAAGTATATTTATTTTATAAAATGATTTTAAAAATCCAATTCCATATCCAAAAAATTGCTTCCAAACGGCAACAACTGACAACAAACCAATAATTGGATTTCTATTTTGAATACTTGAAACAATAAATATTATTACAAAATACAGGAAGTAAAATTTTAAAAACCAGTCAAATAAGACAAATAATAGTGCAAATGAAATTACAAATCCAATTATAAAAAGTGATGGAAACCAATACGTTATTTTTTTGTATTCTGGATACCAAGAATTTAAAATTGGTCGTGCTTTTCCGAATTTTGACACTTGAATACTAAATTTATCCCAATCAATTCTTCTTTTATGATATACAAATGCTGATGAAAACAATCTAGTTTCGTAACCTAATTTCCATAATCTAATAGACAAATCAGGATCTTCACCTGGGTGAATATTTCCGAAACCTTTGGATACTTCAAATGCTTTTTTAGAAATCCCCATATTGAAACTTCTAGGTTGAAACTTATCAATTTTTTCAGAACCACCACGAATTCCTCCAGTTGTAAGAAACGAAGTCATTGCAAAATTAATGGCTTTTTGAATATTTGAAAATGATTTCAATGCTTTATCAGGTCCACCAAAACAATCGACATATTTGGATTTTAATTCCTTTTCAACTTGTAATAAATACTGATTTGGAATAATACAATCTGAATCAAAAATGATACAGTAATCACCTTTGGCTTTCTTCATTCCAAAATTTCTAGAATCTCCAGGTCCCGAATTTGGTTTAGAATAATACGAAATTGAAAGCCTATCTGTAAATTTCTGAACAACATCTTGACAAGTAATGGTTGATCCATCTTCTACAATTACAATTTCATAGTCGCTCGTATATGTAGATTGAATCAAACTCTCAAGTAGTTCGTTTATTTCGTCGGGTCTATTATAGACAGGGATAATAATTGAAAAATACATTCTAAAAAATTTTAACAAATATACTCTTTCTATAAAAAAAGTCCCGCCGAAGCAGGACTTTTTATTTTAAATATTACAAAGGAATATTACCGTGTTTTCTTTTAGGAGTATCTACTACTTTATTTTCTAACATACTAAATGCTTTAAGCAATTTTCTACGAGTATCTTTTGGCAAGATAACCTCATCAATAAAACCACGTTGCGCTGCTGTATAAGGATTAGCGAATAATTCAGCATATTCCGCTTCTTTTTCTAATAATTTAGCTGCTGGGTCGGCTGCTTCGCTAATTTCTTTTTTGAAGATAATTTCTGATGCACCTTTGGCTCCCATTACAGCAATTTCGGCACAAGGCCAAGCAAAATTCATATCGGCACCAATGTGTTTAGAATTCATTACGTCATACGCGCCACCATAAGCTTTACGTGTAATCACAGTAACTCTTGGAACGGTTGCTTCACTAAAAGCGTACAATAATTTGGCTCCGTGAACGATAATTCCGTTCCACTCTTGGTCGGTTCCGGGTAAGAATCCAGGAACATCTTCTAACACCAATAAAGGAATATTAAAACAATCGCAAAAACGTACAAATCGAGCCGCTTTAATAGAAGATTTTACATCCAAACAACCAGCTAAAAATTTGGGATTATTAGCCACAATTCCTATACTTCTTCCTCCTAATCTTGCAAAACCTACAATAATATTTTCGGCAAAATCTTTATGAATTTCAAAAAACGAATCCTCATCAATTATATTTTCAATAACATCGTGCATGTCGTAAGGTTTGTTGGCATTATCAGGAACGATAGTGTCCAATTTCTCACGAACTTCATCATTGGTTACATAAGGTGATTTTGGCGTGGTTTCTCTATTATTTTGAGGCAAATAGCTCAATAATCTTTTGATATCTTCCAAACATTCTATTCCGTTTGGAGACGTAATATGCGCCACACCAGATTTTGTTGAATGCGTGCTTGCTCCACCCAATTCTTCCGAAGTGACTTCTTCATTGGTAACCGTTTTCACTACATTAGGTCCAGTAACAAACATATAACTACTTCCTTCTACCATCATAGTAAAATCGGTCATTGCTGGTGAGTAAACAGCTCCACCAGCACATGG
>CANCFZ010000113.1 GCA_947377425.1 Flavobacteriaceae bacterium | reverse complement strand
CCAATTGCGCCTCCAATTCAAGAAGAGATTGAAGAAAAAGTTGTCAATAAAGTAGAAAAAGAACCAAAAACTACAGATGAAATCAGAAGATCATTCTTCGATAAATATGTAGATAAAATCAAAGATTTCTTAGACAACGCAGAGTAGTTTAATAGTAGATTTAAAATATCAGATATTAGATTTAGATAAAAAAACAAAACTAGAATACAGAATAAAATCAAACAAAACCAAAATAGTATGATGAGCAACTCAGAATTTGGAAGCATATCATTTGATTTACCAAAAAATCAATCAAATGTTATTAAAGTTATTGGAGTTGGTGGCGGTGGAAGCAACGCAATCAACCACATGTTTAAACAAGGAATCAAAGGTGTAGATTTCATCGTTTGTAATACCGATTCACAGGCATTACAAAACAGTCCTGTACCAAACAAAATTCAATTAGGTGTAAACTTAACTGAAGGTTTAGGTGCTGGAGCAAATCCTGATGTTGGTCAACAATCGGCTATCGAAAGCGTTGGAGATATTGAAAAAATGTTGGATAGCAATACCAAAATGGTTTTTATCACCGCAGGAATGGGTGGCGGAACTGGAACTGGTGCTGCGCCTGTAATTGCTCAATTGGCGAAAGAAAGAGATATTCTTACTGTTGGAATTGTTACGTTACCATTCTCATTTGAAGGTAAAGTACGCCAAGATCAAGCAAGATTAGGTATTGAAAAATTGCGTAAGCAAGTCGATTCTTTAATTGTAATCAACAATAACAAATTAAGAGAAGTATACGGAAATCTTGGTTTCAAAGCAGGTTTCTCTAAAGCTGATGAAGTTTTAGCAACTGCATCTCGCGGAATTGCCGAAGTAATTACACATCACTACACTCAAAATATAGATTTAAGAGATGTTAAAACGGTATTATTTAACAGTGGAACTGCCATTATGGGGTCTTCTATTTTTTCTGGAGATAATAGAGCCAAGAATGCTATTGAAGCAGCATTAGATTCTCCATTGTTAGATGATAATAAAATCACAGGTGCTAAAAACGTATTGTTGCTTATCGTTTCAGGCTCGAATGAGATTACGATGGATGAAATCGCTGAGATTAACGAACATATTCAAGCAGAAGCAGGCCATAATGCTAATATTATTATGGGTGTTGGTGAAGACGAAAGTTTAGGAGAATCAATTGCAGTGACCATTATTGCTACTGGTTTTAATGTAGAACAACAAGACGGAATCATCAATACAGAAGTTAAAAAAATAATTCACTCATTAGAAGACGAGCAAAAATTAGTTCATGATTTAACTCAAAAGCCAGTTGATTTTTTTCAATCGAAGGTAGAAACTCCAATTGAAGTTACTGCCGAAGTTAAAGAAGAAAAAATCATTTTTGAATTGATTGAAGACGAAGTTAAATCAGAACCAGTAGTTGCTAAAGTTGATTCAAATTTAATAGCTATGAACGAATTCATCCGTAACCTTGACGTTACTTTTGAAATTGTTTCTCCTATTAAAGACATCGACTTTACATTTACAACTCCGGTAGTAAACGAAATTAAAGTTGTTGAGCCACAATTTATCGCAAAAGAAGAAGAACAAATTACATTTTCATTTGACTTGCCAATTGCTAAACCAGTTGAAAATAGAGTAGAAGAAGAACGTGTTATTTTCGATTTATCAGCAGAAACTAAAGATATTAAAGTTAACGAAGCAGTAGAATTTGTTCCTGTAACAGAATTGAACGAAAACGGAATTATCAAATATTCTCTAGAAGAATACATGGAAATCGAAAACGATTTGTTGGGTTCTAAACAAGAAGTTGCTAAAGTTACTGAGCCAATAGAAGAGTCGTTAAACTTCACAATGAAAGTTGCAGAGCCTACAAAGCCTACTTATGCTACACATTCAGATGATCTTTCACCAATGGAAATGACTATTGAAGAAACCTTGAAATTGCGTGCAGATGAAAGAAGACGTAAGTTGAAAGACTTTAATTACAAGTTTCACAACAATCCGTCACGAGTGGAAGAATTGGAAAAAGAACCAGCTTACAAAAGATTGGGAGTTGATTTAACAGAAAATAAAAATTACAACAACAATTCAAGAATGTCTTTAGGAACTGACAGCAATGACGATATGCAATTGCGTTCCAACAATTCTTTCTTACACGATAATGTTGATTAATAGTAAAGTTAATTAAATTAATAGCCCGAAACTTCAATAGAAATTTCGGGTTATTTTTTTACCTTTGCGAAGCTTTTTAGAGCGAACGGTTCGGGCATTTTCAGCTGACCATTTTCCTGCTATACGAAGTATCTTTTTGTTGACAGATTTTTTGTTACCTAAGGCACTCGAAGACAACAAAAAAGGATACTTACTACTATCAGGGCTAACGAGTAATCTATTCGGATAAAAATCAGAAATCTAATATCAAAAATCTAATATAAAATGAGCTTACAAACAAAAATAATGGACGTAATGAAAGATGCTATGCGCGCCAAAGACACAGTAGCATTAGAAGCATTAAGAGCTATAAAATCAGAAATTTTATTAGCGCAAACAGCAACAGGATCCAAAGAAGAAATCACTGAAGTAGACGAAATCAAAATTCTTCAAAAGTTGGTAAAAATGCGTAAAGACAGCGCTGAAATTTACACAACTCAAAACCGTCCAGACTTAGCTGAACCAGAATTAGCTCAAATCGCAGTAATCGAAAAATTCCTTCCAGCTCAACTTTCAGAAGATGAAGTAGAAGCAATTGTTGCCAAAATTATCGCAGAAACTGGAGCATCAGGAATAGCTTCAATGGGAAAAGTAATGGGATTAGCCTCAGCTCAAATTGGAGGACAAGCAGAAGGGAAAACCATTTCAGCTATCGTTAAGAAATTATTAGTTTAATAAAGTACGAGGTACGAAGTCGGATTTACGAGGAGAAAAACTTCGCATTTCACACTTCGTAATTCGTACTTCAAAAAGGCTTCGTAGTTCAACTGGATAGAATATCAGATTTCGGCTCTGATGGTTGCAGGTTCGAACCCTGCCGAGGTCACAAAAAAAGGACAAATCACTTATTGAGTTTGTCCTTTTTTTATAATTATAGATTCTTAAAACTATCCATTTTTAAAAACTTCTTTAACAGTCTCTTCATAATTTCGAATGCTTTTTGCTTTTCGAATATTTTTTTCAACTTTATGCGGATTTGAAAAAGTGGTTGAAAAATATTCCCATAAATGATGCATTTTCAATAAAATATGAGTCGCACCAGATAAAGATTCACTATAACCTTGATAAAGTGTCTCATGAAAATCACTAAACAACTCCATTTTGTTTTTTGGATATTCTAACATGTCATTCTTTATCATACTCGGCAAAAAAGGATCAGAAATCAATCCTCTGCCAATCATCCAATGGTCAATTGAAGGAAATAGTTCTTGCATTTCTCTAAATTTTGCTACCGATGTAATGTCACCATTATAATACAATTTGTGTTTGGTGTTGTCAATACATTTTTGAAATGCTTCCAAGTGTACGCCACCTTTGTAAAGTTGTTTTCCTATGCGAGCATGAATGGCAATATTTTTAATTGGATATTTATCAAGAATAGGCAAAACATCAAGAATTTCATCAGTTGTATCATATCCTAATCGCATTTTCATAGAAACAATTATATCCGATTCAGAGTGAACTTTGTCTAATATTGCATTTATTTTTTCGGATTCTTTTATCAAACCCGAACCCATTCCACATTTGGTAACCATTGGATAAGGACAGCCTAAATTCCAATTTAATTCCTTGTAACCCAATTCTTGAACATACTTAGCGACAAATAAAAACTCATCGGCATCATTCGTTATAATTTGTGGAATTACTTCAATTGTGCTGTTATTTTCAGGAAGTAAATCACGTTCATAAGATGATTTAATTACAAGTTTTCCGTTCAAGCGAATGTATGGCGAATAGAAAGTGTCAATTCCGCCAAAATACTTGTTTTGAGCATTTCTAAATCTAAAGTCTGTAAATCCTTGTAATGGAGAAGAGAGTAAGGTAAAGCTCATAAAGTTTGATGTTGTACATTCATTAAATGGCGGTTAATTTCTTCAAGTTGGCAATTGTCTCTGTAGGATTTTCGGCTTTGAAAACAAAATTTCCAGCAACCAAAACATCGGCGCCAGCTTCAACTAATTGAACTGCATTTTTACTTGTAACACCACCATCAATTTCGATAATAGTTGAGGCATTGTTTCTAGTGATGATTTCTTTTAATTGTCTTACTTTTTTATACGTATTTTCAATAAATGATTGTCCGCCAAATCCAGGATTGACACTCATGATACAAACCATATCAATATCTTTAATCACGTCTTCTAACAAACTAACATTAGTATGGGGATTTATAGCAACACCAGCTTTCATTCCTTCGGATTTAATTGCTTGTAAAGTTCTGTGTAAATGGTTACACACTTCATAGTGAACAGTAAGTATATTTGAGCCTAAATCAGCGAAAGTTTTGATGTATCTATCTGGATCAATAATCATTAAATGAACATCAATAGTTTTTTTAGCATGTTTAGAAATAGCTTCCAAAACTGGCATTCCAAAAGAAATATTCGGAACAAAAACACCATCCATTATATCAATATGAAACCAATCGGCTTCAGAATTGTTAATCATTTCGATGTCGCGTTGTAGATTGGCAAAGTCAGCAGCTAAAACTGATGGTGCAATTAGTATGTTTTTCATTGTGTGGTTTGTGTAGTTTTGGTTCAAAATTGAAAATTCGTTAATCAATATTCAACCTTTTTGTTGTATTGCAAAGATACTATAATTAAAAATATTTTGAATGTTGAATATTCAACTAGGAATAAAGAATTTTGAAATATATAAAAAACAAAACTCCGGAAACCCGAGTGAAATTAACTGACTGGAGTTTTGTTTGCCATGCAAAAAAAAACTCCGGTAATCAGCCGGAGTTTCAATCATCAATCAAAAAACGAACAGTTTTTAAACTGTTGTTGCGTTTATAGTGTTACACTGAGCTTGTCGAAGTGTTATCCTAAATAAGTTTTCAAGATTTTACTTCTTGATGTATGTTTTAATCTACGGATTGCTTTTTCCTTAATTTGACGAACACGCTCACGAGTTAAGTCGAAAGTTTCTCCAATTTCTTCTAAAGTCATTGGATGTTGATCGCCTAATCCAAAGTATAAACGAACTACGTCTGCTTCTCTTGGAGTTAAGGTTTCTAACGAACGCTCAATTTCTGTACGTAATGATTCGTGAATTAATTCTCTATCAGGATTTGGAGATTCACCCGAACGTAAAACGTCATAAAGGTTAGAATCTTCACCTTCAACAAGAGGCGCATCCATTGACAAGTGACGACCAGAGTTTTTCATGGACTCTTTTACGTCATTTACAGTCATATCAAGTTCTTTGGCAATTTCCTCAGCAGAAGGCGGCCTTTCGTTAGATTGCTCTAATAAAGCGTACATTTTGTTGATTTTATTGATAGAACCAATTTTATTTAATGGTAAACGAACAATACGTGACTGTTCTGCAAGGGCTTGAAGAATCGATTGACGTATCCACCAAACTGCATACGAAATGAATTTGAAACCACGTGTTTCATCAAAACGTTGAGCTGCTTTAATCAATCCTAAATTTCCTTCATTAATCAAATCGGGAAGTGTTAATCCTTGATTTTGGTATTGTTTAGCAACTGATACTACGAAACGTAAGTTAGCTTTAGTTAATTTCTCAAGAGCTTTTTGATCTCCAGCTTTAATCTTTTGAGCCAATTCTACTTCTTCATCGGCAGTAATCAAATCAACTTTTCCTATTTCTTGTAGGTATTTGTCTAAGGAAGCAGTTTCACGATTGGTTACCTGCTTGGTGATTTTAAGCTGTCTCATTTATTTTTTTCCTTTACTTTAAAGTGTTCAGGTAATTATACGTAATGAGTTGCAATAAAGTTACAAAAAAGTATGTTTATTTTTCAAAGCAATACATCAACTTGATTATTTAATAGTTCTAAATAATAGTCTATTTTGCGAATTGCTTTATTAAAAAATAAATTTCTGTCTTTAATTCCCGATTGATTTAATGGTTTGGAATTGATGATTTGTTGATTAAAAAAGCGATGTACGTTTTGGCAACTTTCTAAATTATCTGTAATGAAATAACCCAATAAGGTGTAAGGAATGAACATAGTTAATTTTTTGTTGGATTCAATTAACATGTTGTTGTTTAGTAATATAAGCTCGTTGTAGTAGATGAAATAATTGTTTTTGTTGGATTTTTCTTTAATTAGACTAAGTATTCTTTTTAAATCGAGATACAAAGCTGTTGCGCTTTTAAAGTTCAATAAGCCAGCTTCATAAAAATATAAAATTTGTTGTAAACTACTGTTTATTGTGGTATCGTTCCAAACTTCTTTTACGGTTACTTTTTCATGAATTTTTTTCAACTTTTGTGTATGTTCCATAAACGATTCATCTATAACAAAATTTTCAAAAGCTATAGTTTCTTGTTTTGGATTTAATAAAGTTAACCAAACATAGGCTTTAAATTTTGACATAATGGTGCCATCCATAAAATAAAAAAGCGGAATATCCTTGGCTGAATAATACAAAATTGCTTTTTCAGTTGTTGCTAATTGTTCTATTCGTTCTGCCGAATTTTTAAAATAATTCAGCATGTCTTTTAACGAGCTAATCTCAATAGTCTTTTCAATAATTATTTTATCATTTTTAGAGAAAAGTGAATCCATAGAAATATTGAAATGATTGCAAAGAACAATCGATTCGTCAATAGAAAATTTGCTTTTGCTCGAAACACGTCGGTGTGCAGCATCATAACTTATACTCAATACAACTGCAATCTCATCATTCAATGAAGTTGATGGTGCGAGTTGTTTTCTAATTTCTTTTAAAAGTAGTTCTTGACTGTTCATTATTTGTGATAATCACAAATGTAATGAATTTTATTATTGATTACAGCAAATTTAATTGCTATAATCACAATAATTTTGTCTTATAATTTTAAAACTATTAATTATGAAAGCAAGAATTTTATTCCTTTTAATGCTGTTTACTTTAAATGGATTTACGCAAGACAGTATAAAAAAAGATTCATTGAGAACGAGGTTTTTTAGCTTTTCTCCAATGACACCGAAGCTTGGAAAAGTAAATGGATTTGTTATTGGTGTTGGGCACTATGATGGGCCTAGATTAAGAAAGCAAAAAATAAACGGGTTTAATTTAGAAGCAAGTCCGATTTCTTTAGCTTTAATCACTTTTGGAATCAATATTCCGTTTGAAGGATTAGTGGTCGGATTAAATGATAACACATTACAAAAAACTTCGATTACTGACTCTAACGACCCAACAATTCTTGTGATTAACGGTTTAAATATTAGTTCAGGTGGATTTATGAGTGGTGCTGAAGTAAATGGAGTAAATATTTCAGTACTTACACACATTAATAAAATGAATGGACTATCGATAAATGGAAGTGTAATAGGAACAAATAAATTTAATGGTGTTTGTATTTCTGGTATCGCAAATGTTTCAAATTATGGTAATGGTTTACAGATTGCTATTTCAAATGTTTCAAGACATCATAATGGTGTTCAAATTGGACTGTTTAATTATTCTAAAAAATTAAGAGGTTTTCAATTTGGAATATGGAATACGAATGGAAAACGAAAACTACCATTTATTAATTGGCAGTTTAAAAACTAAAATTGATGAAAACAAAAATCCCAATACTTTTAATAATATTCCGATTAGTACTCGGACCAATAATGTTAATCTTGACTTACAGATTTCAAGATTCCATAAGAATTGAACTGGTAATCTTTATGATATTAGGATTGTTATCCGATGTTTTTGATGGAATTATTGCTAGA
>CANCFZ010000112.1 GCA_947377425.1 Flavobacteriaceae bacterium | reverse complement strand
AAACTGTTTTTGAATTCGGATAATTTCATGTTCTTTTTTATTTTTAGGTACTGAGGCGCTAAGATTCTAAGGTTCTGAGGTTCTATGAAATTGAAGTTCAAAAATCTAAGAGACTTAGTATCTCAGCAACTTAGAACCTTAGAACCTTAGTACCTTCCTTTTTTAACAACATTTATTTTTTAATTTATAAGTAATCGAACTAAAATGCTGCTCAATTTTCTGAATGGTTTCTGGATTGATACAATAGCAAATAGCAGTTCTTTCAATGCTACCTTTAATGATATTAGCATTCTTTAATTCTTTCAAATGCTGAGAAATGGTGGGTTGCGCTAACGGCAATTCATTTACAATATCGCCACAAATACAGCTATCAACCGACAATAAATAATCCACAATAGCCACTCTTGCTGGATGTGATAACGCCTTGAATAAGGTTGCCATTTCGTTGTGTTCCGCAGAAAATGATTCTGATTTAGATGCTCCCATTTTGATTAATAATTTTTATATTGCAATATTACGATAAAACAATAATACCACGCAACTATTTTACTATAAAATTGCATTTCTATTTGATTTCAAAAATTCCTAATTCCGAATTCTTAATTCCTAATTATTTTCACTACTTTTGAATCCTCAAAAAAAATTAAAAAAATGGCATCAATAACATTAGGTGGAAACCCAATAAACACAAGTGGTGAATTACCAAAAGTAGGTTCTAAAGCACCTGATTTTAATCTAGTAAAAAACGATTTATCAGTAGCTTCTTTAGCTGATTTTGCTGGAAGTAAGTTGGTTTTAAATATTTTTCCAAGTATTGACACTGGTACTTGTGCTACATCAGTAAGAACTTTTAATGCTAAAGCTAGTGCATTAGAAAACACAAAAGTTTTGTGCATTTCAAGAGATTTACCTTTTGCTCAAAAACGTTTTTGTGGTGCCGAAGGATTAGAAAACGTAGTAAACTTATCCGATTTTAAAACAGGTAGTTTTGGAAAAGATTATGGTTTAGAAATCGTTGACGGTCCATTAGCTGGATTAAGTTCAAGAGTTGTGCTTGTTTTAGATGAAAACGGAACAATTACTTATGCTGAGCAAGTTGGAGAAATTGCAGACGAACCTAATTACGAAGCCGCTTTAGCAGCATTATAATATACAATTTATGGGAGAATTTGAAAGAGATAAAACTTTTTTAACAGGAAGATTAAAAAGCGTTGGGTTTGCAATAAAAGGAGCTATCAAGCTTATTTCAACTGAACACAGTGTGATGGTTCAAAGTTCTATTGGAGTTTTGATGATTATTGCTGGTTTTTATTTTCATATTTCGCATGAAGAATGGATGATTCAAACTCTTGCTATGGGTTTGGTTCTTGCAATTGAAGGCCTAAATACTGCAGTTGAAAAAATAGCCGACTTTATTCATCCTGAATACCATGAACGAATTGGCTTTATTAAAGACATTGCCGCAGGATCCGTATTATTTGCTGCCTTTACTGCAATTACAATTGGTTGCATGATATATATTCCTTACATAAAAGCTCTTTTATAATATAATTTTCTATTTTTATAGCATCTATTTAATTTCAAATGGCAAAAACAGTTAAAAAAGAAAATACAAAAGCATCAGAAACAGGAGAACAACTTCCTTGGAAAATGAAAAGGCAATACAAAGTAATTTTGGGTTGCCTTTTGGTACTTTTATCTGTTGGACTTTTGGCAGCTTTTATCTCGTTCTTTATTCATGGTCAAGAAGACCAAAATATTGTGAACGACTTAGCTAATCGTGATGAAACAGCTAACAATTGGCTTGGAAAATTAGGCGCTTATTTGTCTGACTTTTTTATCTACAAAGGTTTTGGTGCCGCTTCATTCCTATTCGTAAAATTGTTCTTTTTAACAGGTGCCTTTATGGTATTGGATTTGCCTCTTAAAAAACTAAAAGCAACTTGGTTTTGGGATTTATTTGCAATTGTTATCCTTTCCATTTTATTCGGTTTCTTTGCTAATTCTATTCCCGAATTGGGCGGAACTATTGGCTATGAAATGAATTTATTCTTTCAAGATTATATTGGTAAAATTGGTACATTATTAACATTGATTTTTGGTGTGATAATCTATCTGATATTCAAAATTAAATTATCACCTGATACTATCAAGACATTTTTCGAGAAAAAACACAAGGAAATAAATGATGATTTAGCAGCAATGAAGGCTACGGAAACTGATTCGTCTGCCTATAATCTTGAAGAATACGCTGTTGAAGATACTCACGACGATTTAGACGACATCATTGAAGCACCTCATATTAAATCAAATTTACAATTTGAAGTTAATAAAGAAGCATTAAAACCAACGATTTCAAGTTATTCTGAAATTGAATTGGAACCTACTTTAAAGAATGAACCCAAGGTAGTTGAACCGGTTACTCCTTTAAAACTACAAGTTACTGAACCAGAAGTTATCAAAACCAACGATGATGTTTTTGTAATTGAAAAACCTCAAGACGAAGATGTTGTTGAAGATAATCTTGCAGCAAGATTAGTAGCGGATTTTGGTTTATTTGACCCAACTTTAGAATTGTCAAATTACAAGTTTCCAACCATCGATTTATTAAAAGAATACAGCTCTGTTGGAATTACAATCAATCAGGAAGAATTAGAAGAAAATAAAAACCGAATTGTAGAAACGCTTCGTAACTACAAAATTGATATTGCTCAAATCAAAGCTACTGTTGGTCCATCGGTAACATTATATGAAATCGTTCCCGAAGCTGGAATTCGTATTTCTAAAATCAAAAGTTTAGAAGACGATATTGCACTTTCGCTTTCGGCATTAGGAATTCGTATAATAGCTCCCATTCCTGGTAAAGGAACTATTGGAATTGAAGTTCCAAACAAAAATCCAACAATGGTTCCAATGAAAACGGTTATTGCTTCTGCAAAGTTTCAAGAAGCCGAAATGGAATTACCAATTGCTTTAGGTAAAACTATTTCTAACGAAACTTTTGTTTTTGACTTAGCCAAAATGCCTCACTTATTGATGGCTGGTGCAACAGGACAAGGAAAATCAGTTGGTTTGAATGCTGTATTAACGTCACTTTTATACAAAAAACATCCTGCCGAAGTGAAGTTTGTTTTGGTCGATCCGAAGAAAGTCGAATTAACATTATTCAACAAAATCGAACGCCATTATTTAGCCAAACTTCCAGATTCAGAAGATGCCATTATTACCGACAATAGCAAAGTAATTAACACACTAAACTCGCTTTGTATCGAAATGGACAACCGTTATTCGCTATTGAAAGATGCGATGGTTCGTAACATTAAAGAATACAACGAAAAATTCAAAGCGCGTAAATTAAATCCAGAACACGGACATCAATTTTTACCATACATTGTGTTGGTTGTAGATGAGTTTGCCGATTTAATTATGACCGCTGGTAAAGAAGTAGAAATGCCGATTGCAAGGTTGGCACAATTAGCTAGAGCAATTGGAATTCACTTAATTATAGCAACTCAAAGACCATCTGTAAACGTTATTACAGGTATGATTAAAGCCAATTTCCCTGCTCGTATTGCGTTTAGAGTTACATCAAAAATTGATTCTAGAACTATTTTAGATTCAGGTGGTGCCGATCAATTGATAGGTCGTGGAGATTTATTATTTTCTAATGGAAATGATTTAGTACGTGTACAATGTGCCTTTGTAGATACTCCAGAAGTTGAAAAAATTGTAGACTATATTGGTTCTCAAAAAGCATATCCAACCGCATTCTTACTCCCTGAATATGTTGGTGAAGAAAGCAGTGTTAAATTAGACATTGATATTTCAGAAAGAGACGTTATGTTTAGAGAAGCAGCCGAAATAATTGTAACCGCTCAACAAGGTTCGGCATCATTATTGCAAAGAAAATTGAAATTAGGTTACAACCGTGCCGGACGATTGATAGATCAACTCGAAGCAGCTGGAATTGTAGGTCCGTTTGAAGGAAGCAAAGCACGAGGTGTTAACGTTTCTGACTTAACTGCGCTTGATCAATTTTTAAACAATGAACAAAACAATTAATAAAATGAACAAATTTCTGTCAATTGCCTTATTATTAGTTATTGGTTTTACCTCCAATGCTCAAGACAAAAAAGCAAAAGCTCTTTTGGATGAAGTAACAGCAAAAATTAAAAGTTACAACAATATTATTATTGACTTTAAATATACTTTAAATAATTCTAAAGAAAACATAAATCAAGATAGCAAAGGAAACGTTACACTTCAAGGAAATAAATATGTATTGAACTTTATGGGGGTTACCAAAATATTTGATGGAAAAAAAACCTATACAATAGTTCCTGAAGATGAAGAAGTAACTATTTCGAGTGTTAATGATAGTGATGAAAAAGCAATTACTCCATCTAAAATGTTGACGTTTTTTAATAGTGGTTACAAATTTGGTTGGGACATTATTCAAGATATAAAAGGACGTAAAATTCAGTATATTAAGTTAACGCCGAATAGCACTAAAGACCAACGCAAAGAAATTCTTTTAGGAATTGATATTCAAACCAAAACCATTTACAACCTTATTGAGATTGGTAAAAACGGAACAAAAACTACTTTGACTGTTAATTCTTTCAAAACCAATCAACCTTTGTCAAATAATCAATTTACATTTGTAGCCAGTAAATTCCCAAAATACTACATCAATAAATTAGATTAATCTTTGTGAAAATAGTAGATAAGTATTTATTAAAATCCTTCTTGATTACATTTACCACGGTATTTGTAATCTTGTTTTTTATATTTATACTTCAAACTGTTTGGTTATTCATTTCAGAACTCGCGGGTAAAGATTTAGATTTCATAATGATTCTGAAATTTCTTCTTTTTGCAATGCCTCGATTAGTTCCATTAGTACTGCCTTTATCGGTACTACTAGCCTCGATTATGAGTTTTGGAAGCTTATCCGAAAATTATGAATTTGCAGCAATGAAATCTTCCGGTATTTCGTTTCAAAGAATGATGCGAAGTAACACTGTATTTATTTTAATTCTTAGTGTTATCTCTTTCTTTTTTGCAAACAATGTAATTCCGTATGCCGAATATAAATTCATTAATTTTAGACGAAACATTGCCCAAGTAAAACCCGCTATGGCTATTGCCGAAGGGCAATTTAGTGAAGTCGGTAATTATACCATTAAAGTAGAAAAGAAATCAGGTGAAAAAGGAAACCATCTTACTGGTGTAACAATTCATCGAAAGCTAGATAATGGAGAAGGCAGTACAACCGTTATTAAAGCCGAAAAAGGTGAATTAGTGAGCAGTGAATCTTCCAATACATTAAAACTAGTACTTACTAATGGCAATTATTACGAGGATATTATTCCTAATAAATATGAAGAACGTAACAAAATTCCATTTGCCAAAGGAACTTTTAAAAGTGATGTCATCAATATTGATTTATCCAAATTGAATCAATCAAATATGGAAAGTGTTGATATTTCTAACACCACCACAATGCTAAACAGCAACGAATTGAGATTTACATTGGATTCATTGAATAAGAATTATAAAAAAGACATCAAGTCGTATGCCGAAAATATTTATTTAAGAACAGGAGTTACCAATACCTATTATAATGCGCCATCAGCTATTCCTAAAAAAGAAATTAAAGGAACTGATTTGTTTCAAAATCTAAATGAATCTCAAAAAAAAGAGGTTATTAAAATTGCAATTAACAACATTGAAAATACTGGTTTTACTATAGATAGTTATGTTTTTGAAATGGAATCTAAATCTAAAAACATAAATGGTCACTGGATTGCACTTTATGATAAATTCATGATTGCTTTTTCTTGCTTATTGATGTTTTTTATTGGAGCTCCTTTGGGGTCTATCATTAGAAAAGGTGGATTGGGATTGCCTATCGTATTTGCTGTTTCTATTTTTATTGTATTTCACTTTATCAATACTTTTGGAAAAAGAGTAGCTCAAGAAAACGGTATGTCGGCGTTTATGGGGGTTTGGATGTCGTCTATTATTCTTACTCCAATTGCCATTTTACTAACTTATAGAGCCATAAATGATATTGGTGGAATGGTTAGTTTTGACGGAATCTTAGAACCCATTAAAAAACTATTTAATTTAAAAAAACGATCTAACATTCTTTCCGTAAATAGTCAAAATATAAATACTTTAGAGGATGTTATTGAGTACCCAACAAACGAAATTATTGAATACCAAAAGCAACTTAAAATGACGTTGTTACTTTATATAACTTCGGTTGTATTGGCTTTAGTTGTATTGAAATTTACTACTACCCTACTGCTTGCACTATTTGTTATCAGCTTGGTAACGTTCTTCTATTTCACATTTCAATGTCAAAAGAATATAGATGCCATAGCTTTTAAAACTAAACGCAGTATTGAACCAGGCATGTTCATTGCTTTATTAGTGGCATTTCCATTTTATATATTAGTTTACTTTTATAACCAAAAAGTACTTTCAGAACTTGAAGTTCTTAACAAATAACACAACAACTACCAACTTAATTTATAATGTCAAACAACATACAACTCAACACCATTGAAGAAGCTATAGAAGACATCCGACAAGGAAAAGTCATTATAGTAGTTGATGATGAAGACCGCGAAAACGAAGGCGATTTCTTGGCTGCAGCCGAAAAAGTAACTCCCGAAATGATTAACTTTATGGCAACACACGGACGTGGATTAATCTGTGCGCCGTTAACCGAAAGTCGTTGCAAAGAGTTAGGATTACACGCCATGGTTAGTAACAATACCGATCACATGGAAACAGCATTTACAGTTTCTGTTGATTTAAAAGGAAATGGGGTAACAACAGGAATCTCGGCATCCGATAGAGCAAAAACAATTCTTTCCTTAGTTGACGAAACTACAAAACCTTATGAATTAGCACGTCCAGGACACATTTTTCCATTAGTGGCTAAGCAAGGTGGTGTTTTAAGACGAACTGGTCATACAGAAGCTGCAATTGATTTTGCACGATTAGCTGGATTCAAATCGGCTGGTGTAATTGTGGAGATTATGAACGAAGACGGAACTATGGCTCGTTTACCGCAATTGGTTGATGTTGCCAAAAAGTTCGATTTAAAATTAGTTTCGATAGAAGACTTGGTTGCCTACAGAATGCAACACGATAGTTTGATTGTAAAAAAAGAAGATTTTGAAATCGATACACGTTTTGGTAAGTATCGTTTAAGAGCCTATTTGCAAACAACTAACAAACAAGTGCATATTGCATTAACTTTAGGAAGTTGGAGTGCTGGAGAAGCAGTTTTAACACGTATTAATTCCACACAAATTAACAATGATATTTTAGGTACACTAACCAACAATGCTGATAAAAAACTGGACGATATGTTTCAATTGATTAATCAACAAGGAAAAGGTGCCGTTTTATTCATCAACCAAGAAATTCAATCATTGGATATACTAAACCGATTGAAAGAATTAAAAACATTACAAGAACAAGGCATCAAAAATGCACCACAAATAAAGATGGATGCTAAAGATTTTGGTATTGGTGCTCAAATATTACATGACATTGATATTTCTAAAATCAAATTAATTACCAACACACAACAAACCAAACGAGTTGGGATGATTGGATACGGTTTAGAAATTACCGATTACGTAAAATATTAAAACTATTTTTAATTCCTAAAGCATACAAAATGAAACGATTAGTTTTCCTAATGAAAATTAATCGTTTTTTTGTTTAAAAACTATTTGGAAAACAAAAAAAGGTTGTTATATTTGCACTCGCAATAACGAATTGCAGACGCTCAAACTGGAGAAATGGCAGAGCGGTCGAATGCGGCAGTCTTGAAAACTGTTGACTGTAACAGGTCCGGGGGTTCGAATCCCTCTTTCTCCGC
>CANCFZ010000111.1 GCA_947377425.1 Flavobacteriaceae bacterium | reverse complement strand
GTAAAATTCTTAATGCAATTTTATCTGAAACTTCCGCCATTTTATTGATAACTGGCAAAACTTGAGCCGCATCACCACACCAAGTTTCTGCAAGTACCAACCAAAAATATTCTTTATTTAAATTTTCTAAATACAATTTTACTTCATCAATAACCTGCAATGTTTTATCCAAACGGTGCATTCTTGATTCGTTTAATTTGGTATAATTAATATAATCTGGTGTTTGTGTATTTCCAGAAGTTTTACCTTCGTGCGCATATTGGGCTACTAAAATTCTGTATTCATGATAAGAAATACTAGTTTCTAAACTGTTTTTTATTATGGAATTCATGTGTTTTTGTTTGTTTGTTGCACAAAAGTACAAATTCAAAAATAGTGTAAGTGTGAGAAATGTTACAGAACTTACTATTTTGCATATAAATAAAATGCGGAAATGTTTATATTTGCATCACAAAATTGAATCTTATAAAAAGATTCTGAAATAAATTCAGAATAAATGACTCAAGCGTTAGCGACAGCATTACACAACTAAAAACAATAAAAAAGAGTAATGAAATACAAAAGAATACTTCTAAAATTAAGTGGCGAAGCATTGATGGGAGAAAGACAATACGGAATTGACCCAAAAATTCTTGCCGAATATGCTGAAGAAATTAAGCAAATTCACGATAAAGGTGTAGAAATTGCTATCGTTATTGGTGGAGGAAATATTTTTAGAGGTGTAGCAGGAGCAAGCAACGGAATGGACAGAGTTCAAGGTGATTATATGGGAATGTTAGCCACAGTAATCAACGGAATGGCGTTGCAAGGCGCATTGGAAGACAAAGGCATGTTGACTAGATTACAAACAGCGTTAAAAATTGAAGCAATTGCAGAACCATATATTAAAAGAAGAGCCGTTCGTCACTTAGAAAAAGGGAGAATTGTTATTTTTGGAGCTGGAACAGGAAATCCTTATTTCACTACAGATACAGCTGCTGTTTTACGTGGAGTTGAAGTTCATGCTGATGTGATTTTGAAAGGCACAAGAGTTGATGGAATTTATACTGCCGATCCAGAAAAAGACGCTTCAGCAACTAAATTTGATTACATATCATTTGATGATGTTATCAAAAAAGGATTAAACGTAATGGACTCAACTGCATTTACTTTGAGTCAAGAAAACAAATTACCAATTCTTGTTTTTGATATGAACAAAAAAGGGAATCTACTTAAAATTTGTGAAGGCGAAAACGTTGGAACAGTTGTAAACATATAATTAAAAAGTTAAACTATTTTTTAGAATAAAATCTGAAATACAATGGAAGAAATTGAATTTATTATTGACGGAACAAAAGAAGCAATGACTGGTTCTGTAGATCATTTAGAAAAATCATTTTTAAATATTCGTGCCGGAAAAGCATCTCCCCAAATGTTGGGAAGTGTTTTTGTTGACTATTATGGTGCGCAAACACCGCTTTCTCAAGTTGCGAATGTAAACGTTCCCGATGCTAGAACCATCACCATTCAACCTTATGAAAAAAACATGTTGCATCCAATTGAAAAAGCAATTATGATTGCCAATCTTGGGTTTAACCCAATGAATAATGGTGACCTTGTAATCATTAGCGTTCCGCCACTAACAGAAGAGCGTCGTCGTGATTTAGTAAAACAAGCTAAAAGTGAAGCCGAAGACGCTAAAATTGGAATTAGAAACCACCGAAAAGACGCCAATTCTGACATTAAAAAATTGGAAAAAGACGGAACATCAGAAGATTTATGCAAAAAAGCCGAAGATGATGTTCAAAAACTAACCGATAATTTCATCAAAAAAATAGAAGAACATTTGGCGCACAAAGAAGCCGAAATAATGAAAGTGTAATTTCGTTAAATCTATATTAAAATCCGTTCGTTTTGCCGAGCGGATTTTTTTATTCCTACATTTGTTGCAATTCTTTAATTCGATTTAAAACAAAATCATCTTGATGAGAAAATTTTGGATTTTCCTACTTATTCTTTGTTGCAATTTTGCTTTTTCACAAAAAGTTATTCAAGGTCAAGTTATTGATTATGATACTTCTGTGCCAATTGCTTTTGCGAAAATTAATTACAACAATAAAATAACATCATCCAATTGGGAAGGTAAATTTTCTATTGAGATGAAAGACAACAACAAACCTATTTTATTTACATACGAAGGATATTACGATAAAACCTATTATCAAACTGTTGGTTCTAAATTTCTTTTAATAAAAATGGTGACTAATAATTCCAGAAAAGAACTAGAAATTTTTTCTGAAAACCAAGTCAATTTAATTATCAAAAAAGTAATAGACAACAAACCCAAAAATCAACCTGAAAAAGCATTAAATACATTTGAATATAAAAATTACGAACACTTATTAGTTTCTGCAAATCCAGATTCCATTTCAAGCAAAATTGACACTGTTATAAAAAGAACTTTTTTTGGAAAGAAGCATATAAAGTTAGATTCTACAAACTATAAATTCAAGAAATTTGCAGAAAAACAACATCTTTATCAAACTGAAAAAGTAAATTTAATTCAGCACAACAACAAAGGAACTAAAGAAACGGTCATTGCTTCAAGAATGGCTGGTTTTAAAAAACCATTGTATGAATATTTAGGATTAAATTTAGTTTCTTATTCCTTATATGACAACAAATTAGATATTTTGGGCGTTTCTATTCATAATCCTATTTCAAATTATGGTAGAAAATTATATGTTTTTAAAATTATTGATACCGTAAAAGTTGAAGGAAGAACTGCTTATCGAATTTATTTTCAACCAAAAAAACTAAATTCAAACAGACTGCGTGGTTTGCTTTATATCGATTCCGAGAGCAGCGCTGTTTGTAAAGCCTATTTTAGAATTTATGGAATTGCAAATATCAATGCACTTTACACCTTTAATTATATAAAAAACAACAACATTTGGTTTGCTGAAAAAAGGAAAATCATCGTCGTAAAAGGAAATAATTCAGAAGATTTGAATATACTGGGAAACATTATCAAATTCAATTCTGGACTAGATGGATTAAGTACGAATGCTTCCGATCAATCTTATTTAAAGTTAGAATCAACTCCTTATGATATTAAAATCAACAAATTAGTTGTCTTTAAAAACCCTCAAATAAAAATTGATGTACCCGAAACAAGTATGTCAAAGCCTGATTCTTATTGGAAAACGTTTCAAAAAGACTCCATTGACGTTAGAAAAATACCAACTTACACTAGTTTAGACAGTCTATCTGAATCTGAAAAAATTGAACATAAAATCATTCTTGGAAGAAAAATTTACAACGGTTACTATCCTGTAAATATCATTGATGTTGATTTAAAATCAATTGTAAAATACAACAATTTTGAAGGTTTTAGATTAGGAATTGGTGGTGTAACTAATGATAAATTATCTACAAAATATAAGATTAGTGGATATGCCGCTTATGGTTTTAAGGATGACAAATTGAAATATGGAATCACACCGTCCTATTTATTGAACAAAGAAACTAATACTTGGGTTAGTGCATCCTATTCTGATGATATTAAAGAAATTGGTCAAGTTCAATTTGTTACAGAAGCCAAACGATTTAAAATCTATGATCCACGCCCAATAAATATTTCTACATTTTATAATAATAGAGTATCTTCTGTATTTATTGAAAGTAATTATCTTGCTAAAACCAATGCGTATTTTGGAATTTCAAGAAGCGAAATAACACCTCTTTTTGATTATAATTTTGTTGCCAACGATAAAATATATTCAAATTTTAATATCACTGCGGTGCAATTTGCTTTGCAATGGAATCCGTTTAGTGAATACATGCAAACGTCTTCTGGAAGATTGGAAATTGAAAAGAAATATCCTAAAATATCCTTTCAATTTACCAAATCAATTCCGAATATTATGGGAAGTGATTTTGATTTTTCAAAAATTGATTTAAGAATATTCCATGAGATTCCCTATTTATCTGGGCAAAATACTTCTTTTGCACTTCAAGGAGGAATTGCTTTGGGAACAATTCCGTTAACGCATTTGTACAGTATTGCTCCTAATAATTTGAACAAGGATTCGATGCTAAAACGAATCACTTTTGCAGGCAAAAACAGCTTTGAAACTATGTATTTCAATGAGTTTTTCTCTAGCAAATACATTACTTTTCAGGCACGACATACATTTAACAAAGTGAAATTAGCTTACAAAATAAAACCTCAAATTGCTGTTGTAACGCGAATGGCGTTTGGAACAATGGACAAACCCGAGCAACATTTAGGACTTGGATACAAAACTTTGGAAAAAGGTTTTTTTGAAAGCGGTGTAGAAGCCAATCAAATTTTTAAAGGATTTGGATTGACATTCTTCTTTAGATATGGACCAAATGGTTTGCCAAAATTTGAAGATAATTTATCTTTAAAAATTTCTTATGTGTTGGATTTAGGGTTTTAATTTATTGCTTAATAATCAATACCGAAGGAACCGTACTCAGCCAAACGCTTTGGGAATCCACTAATTTTTTCCAGCTTTCGAGGGAAATTATCATTAAATCTTGTTTGGCTAAAAATCCAGCTTTCATTTCGCTTTCATCAATTAATGAAATCTTGTCAGGAAAAGTGGTTTCTAATGTTGAAATAGCGTTCTCGATTATGAAATTATTTCTCACTTGATTGTTGATTTCCAAAACTGTAATCTTAGAATCATTGTTGTAGATTAATTTTTGAGCATAATCTATCAAAAAGGAATCGTCAGAACTAAAAATTGGAACAAAAACATCATCTACTTCATTCAATTCTTTATCAACTAATATTCCGAGTGGCTTTTTGCTTTTCGAAATTATTAATCGGGTTCTGTCATCAAATGGTGAATTTTCAAACAATCCTTCTTTTCCGGTAAATTTATCTAAAAGGCGGTCTGGATTTATAATTCTTGTTGTAAAACCAAGCACTTTTCCTAATAGTGAACCTTCAAAAATCGATTTTCCTAATCCAACTAAAACCAAGTCAAAATCACCACGAGAAGCAATATCAGCTATATCATTTTCTATATCAACAGTAGCTTTAAAAATAGTTGTTATTTCCTGATTCAATACTTTTGATTCTGCTAAAATTGGTTCAAATGTTTCGTTTTCATATTCCTCTAAATTGTACGAATGCACCTCGTCACTCAAGGATAAATGCAAAGCTGTTATATTAGAATTGTCTTTTTGTTTCTTTACAAAACTGTTCGCTAATCTTAAAAGTGATTTGCCTTTTTCATTATTTCCAAAAGAAATTAAAATTTTGAATTTAGCATTTTCAATAATTTCATTCGGAATTAGAACTTCTTTTCGTTTAAAAATAAAATTAATTATATCAATAGCTGGACCAGTCATAAATGTTGTGACCAATGCCATTATGACCATCATTGTAAAGATTTCTGTTGAAAGAACTCCCAAATCATAACCGATATTTAGCACCACCAATTCCATTAAACCACGTGTATTCATTAACGCTCCAATGGTCAAACTATCTCTCCAATTTTGCCCGACAAATTTAGCTGCAAGTGCGCTTCCAAAGAATTTTCCAACTACCGCAACCGTAATAATTAATCCTGTGATTTTCCACAAATAAACATCATTAATCAAACCTATTTGAGTACGCAAACCAGTGAAAACAAAAAATAATGGCAGTAATAAAATCAGTGCTACATCTTCAATTTTTTCGATAATAATTTTTCTTATTTTGGTGATGTCGGGCATAATGGCTCCAGTCATAAATGCACCAAATAAAGCATGAATTCCGATTATTTCTGTTAAATAAGACGAAATAATTAAGGTTAATAAAAAGATAGCAACTACTGGTTTACTCAAATTTTCTCTAGTTGCATACAAATCTCCAATCTTTTTTAAGAATGGTTTTACCACAAAAAGCATCATTAAAACATAAACAATTGCCATTAAAATTATATAAACAGAACTCGCAAAAGTTCCAGCTTTAACAATAGCAATTACGGCTGCAAGGATACACCAAGCAGTAATATCATCGGCTGCTGCACAAGTGATTACAATTGTTCCCAATTTGGTTTTATGAATACCTCGTTCTTGAACAATTCGTGCCAAAACTGGAAATGCAGTAATGCTCATTGCAATTCCCATAAACAAACTGAAGGATAAAAAATCGACTCCTTTTGGCGTAAACATTTTATCTTGATATATAAAATAAGACAATCCCATTCCGAGTGCAAATGGAATTACAATGCTAGCATGACTAATAACTACGGCATCATTGGCTTTGTTTTTCAGGACTTTTAAATCGAGTTCCATTCCGATAACGAACATGAAAAGTATTAACCCAATTTGACTTAAAAATTGAAGATTTCCTAAAGATTCTGTTGGAAAAAGAATTGCAGAATACTGCGGAAAATACATTCCGACTACAGATGGACCAAGAAAAATCCCTGCTATTATTTCACCAATTACTGATGGTTGTCCGATTTTTCTAAAAATCCATCCAAAAGAACGCGCAACTATAATTATGGTAATTATTTGCAACAACAAAATAGCTAATGGATGTTGTAAATTATGAACTAAAGAATCTAAAAACTGAACAAATAAACTATCTGTTGATGTTTTGGCTACAATATCTCTACCTATTTCCAATACTTTCCCTTTGGATACAATCCAAAACATAAGTGTTGTAAACCCTCCAGTTATAACTAAATAGAACAAAGCATTTTTAATATTTTTCATTGGCTTATCAACATTCATTTTGAATGATACAAATATGAGAAAACAAAAGTATTTTTTTATATTTATTGCATAAATTAACATAAAAATTATATGAAGAATCTTCAACATAATTCGACAAAAGTTTTGATTTAAGTCCTTTGGTTTTAATAGGTTTTCATTACCTTTGCACTCGTTTTTAAATTCATAAATGAAAAAGAAATCAACCGCTGGTTTTTGGGAAAATGTCGCTGGAATTGTACTTCGAAATAGAATTGCAATTTTGATTATTATTTTTTTACTTACTATTTTCCTTGGATTCCAGTGGAGAAACGTTGGTATGACGTATAATGAAGCCAACTTATTGCCTAAAAATCATCCTGCGAATAAAGATTACACTCAGTTTTTAAACACCTTTGGTGAAGAAGGAAATCTTGTTGTTATTGGTGTAAAAGACGATGCTTTTTTTACTCCAAAAGCGTATACTGCTTGGAATAAAATGATGACTTCGCTTAAAACGCACAAAGAAGTTGAATTGATAGTTTCTATAAACGATTTAAAAAAACTACAAAAAGACACCATCAACGAAAAATTTGAATTGGTTCCGCTTATTGACCAAAAACAAACTGGAAACCAAACTTATTTAACGGAAATAAAACGACAACTTTTTAATGATCTACCCTTTTACGAAGGTCTTTTATTCAATAAAAAATCGGGAAGTATTCGAGGCGCTTTGTACATTAACAAGAAGGTTGTCAATTCGCCAGTTAGAAAAGAATTTATCTTAAAAGTCTTAGTTCCTGCTGTTGATAAATTTGAAAAATCAACTGGAATTGACCTTAAAGTTTCAGGAATGCCCTATATCAGAACCATCAACACCGAGAACATGAAAGGTGAAATTGGGCTATTCATTGGAGCGGCTTTATTCATTACATCCTTAATTTTCTTCTTGTTTTTCCGTTCGTTTAGAGCGACTTTTATTTCCATTTGCATTTTGATATTTGGAGTAATGTGGTCGTTTGGAACCTTAGGATTATTCCATTATAAAATCACAATTCTAACAGCTATTATTCCGCCTTTAATTATTGTAATCGGAATCACAAATTGTATTTTCTTGATTAATAAATACCAACAGGAAATTAAAAACCACAGCAATCAAGCGAAAGCTTTGCAACGTGTGATTTCTAAAATTGGAGTTTCTACTTTAATGACCAACATGACAACTGCAATTGGTTTTGCAACGTTCATGATTA
>CANCFZ010000110.1 GCA_947377425.1 Flavobacteriaceae bacterium | reverse complement strand
AACATATTAGAAGCATCTAAGGAACCTGTAGCTCCACCAGCACCAACAATTGTATGAATTTCATCAATAAACAGAATGATATCGTCATTTTTTTCTAACTCATTCATTACCGCTTTCATTCTTTCTTCAAATTGTCCACGATATTTTGTACCTGCAACTAAACTAGCCAAATCAAGTGTAACAACTCTTTTGTTAAAAAGAATACGAGAAACTTTCTTTTGGATAATTCGCAAAGCCAATCCTTCTGCAATAGCAGATTTTCCAACTCCTGGTTCTCCTATTAGTAAAGGATTATTTTTCTTTCTACGACTTAAAATTTGAGAAACTCTTTCAATTTCTTTCTCGCGACCAACCACTGGATCAAGTTTTCCTTCCTCGGCCATTTCCGTCAAATCACGACCAAAATTATCCAAAACAGGAGTTTTAGACTTTTTGTTGGATTTATTTGTAGGAGAATTAAAATTGTCGCCTTTTAAACTGTCATCTTGTCCTGAATCTTCATTGAAAGATTCGTTTTTTGGTAAATTTTCTAAAAAATCATCTTCGTTTGGTGTCATATTTAGATATTGTTCTTTAGCTACTTCATAATCAATTTTGAGTTTATTCAATAGCTTTGTTGTGGGATCGTTTTCATTTCGTAGTATGCACAACAATAAATGTGCTGTGCTAATTGAAGTGCTTTGAAAAACTTTTGCTTCAAGAAAAGTCGTCTTCAATGCTCTTTCGGCTTGACGAGTTAAGTGTAAATTCTTTTTTTCTAAACTCGTTTCAGCATTAGGATTTGGAGGGCTTAATATTTCAACTTTCTTTCGTAGATGGTCTAAATCCACAGAAAGGCTATTTAAAATATTGATTGCTTTTCCATTTCCGTCTCGTAATATTCCGAGCATAAGATGTTCAGTTCCAATAAAGTCGTGACCTAAACGTAAGGCTTCTTCTTTACTGTAAGTAATTACGTCTTTTACTCTTGGAGAAAAATTATCATCCATATAATAGCAATTTATTAATGTAAATTTAGTGAATTAATTGAATTGATACAAAAATCATTCCCAGTAAAACACTTGTCAGTAAATTGACAAAAAAATAGTCACATATAAAAGCTATGACAGATTAATTTTATTAACCATTTATAGATAGTGTTTTGTTAATAAAAAAAACATTAAAAGTTTTTATTCTTTTAATGGTTTCATACTAAATTCAGTTGTTTGTATCTACTATTGAGCAACGAATAATAATTTACTTTATATTCGTCACTAACAAAACTTTTTTCTAAAACAGCTTGCATTTCGGGTTTGCAATAATAAAAAAGTTCTAAAGTATTGTCTAGTATTTTCTTATTTAAACCACAGTTTTCGTAAGCGATTAAAAAATCATTGTAATTTAGTTTTCTTTTTTTTGCATTCAATGTTAAGGCCAATTCTTCTTTATCTGCTTGATTTATTAATGCTGTTGGAACTAAATCATAAGCAGGAGATAGAACTAATCCTAATCCTTCTTTTTCCAATAATGAAAAATTCTTTAAGTGCATATCGGCATTTCCTGTAAAAAAACTAAACAAAATTTGCTCATAAAAATTACTCACATCCAGCAAAGGATTTGCTGAATATTTCAAGATTAATTTGGCAACTTGCTCGTGGCTACCTTTATATTTATCTTCGGTCAGTCGTTCGCTTAATTGACACATATCTTCCATTTGTAGTTTTTCTTTTCGGGTTCTATCTACACGTTTTGTTATATAGCACAAAGTTTTGTCTTGTAAATACACCAAGCTGTTGGGGACTACATTTAATCCACAAACGGCCGCCATTCGCATTGTTGCATTTTCTAGCTCTGGCAATTGTGGATAATGTTCAGATGGAGATTTTAAGATATAATCGCCATAAAGTCCAACTATAGTAAGTTTTTTAGTCAAGTTTTTTTCTTCTTTTCTATATAAACTCAAAGATACTTTGGCTTGAACTCCAGTTACAGCCATTTGACTTTGGATTATTTGTGTTGCTAATTGTTGCAAATCGTTTAAATCATAAGCTAGTTGTGGTGTTTTTAATTGTCCAAAAAATTTTTTGTTGCAAGCTTCATGAAAATCTGATGAATTATCATTTAGTAATTCATAACAATACAAGCACTTTCTTCCATAAAAAGTACTTTTTTCGTGTACCATTAATGGATAATTATCTTGATTACTTAAATATTTTTTTTTATAATTTTTCATGATTATTTTTAACACTAACTGCTCCAATACAATCTTTGCAACAGGTTAGGAGCAAACCCATTCTATCTTTATAGTTTATTTTCCAATTTTTCTCGGCAATATCTAGTAGCCAACCTTCCGGGATTAACCCATCAAAAAAAGCAAACAAGGTTTTGCTGTAATATGGCTTATCAGCTAAAGGCAAAGTACAGCTAACAGCCTGTGCAAAATTATTTACCAAATAGAGTTTGTCATATTCAAATGAATATCCGTCGTCAGTTTCGCTTACGGTTCCGCAAAATTGGTCTTTCATATATACGTTGCCACTTCTATTCATTTTCTAATAATTTTTGTCGATTCATTGAAACTACACCTAATGTTTCTCCAAATAACCTTAAAACATCATTAATTTTATCTACTCGCATAGTTTCTTTTCCTTGTTCTAAATCTCTCACAAATCGTAAACCAACTCCTGCCTTCAAAGCCATTTCTGGCTGTGTAAGCTTACTTTGTTTGCGTCTGTTTTTGACGTGCTTACTTATATCGTTTAGATTTTTTTTCATTTTTATACCTTTTATAATGCAAATATACTGCTTTTCTTTTTATTAATACCATTTAGGATATAATTTTTAAATAAAATTGTTTTTTATATCATATATAGTATAATTTATTTGTTATTAATAAAAATTATATCATTAATAGTATAATTTTGTTGAAAAAATAAAGATTAAAAAAATATTTTTCCTCAATTATTTTTTTAAGTAATTGAAAAACAGATAAGAAAATGAATTTCTCTTTTTTGTGTATTTATTAGAAATGAAAAATCAAGGTTTATAACAAACATTTGTTAATAAATCATTGAAATTAGTGATTGAAAATGCTTTTAAAAAAGGTAAAAAGATGTATATTGCACGTTTGAATTTTAAAGTAATTTTTTTAAATAAAATAAGTATATGTCTGACGGAGAAAAGTTAATTCCTATTAACATTGAAGACGAAATGAAATCAGCTTACATCGATTATTCGATGTCGGTTATTGTGTCAAGAGCATTGCCAGATGTGCGAGATGGTTTAAAACCAGTGCACCGAAGAGTACTATATGGAATGTATGATTTAGGAGTTTTTTCTAATAAAGCTCACAAAAAATCCGCAAGAATTGTTGGAGAAGTTTTAGGAAAGTACCATCCTCATGGTGATACATCTGTTTATGATGCTATGGTACGTATGGCGCAAGAATGGAGTTTACGTTATTTATTAATTGATGGTCAAGGTAACTTTGGTTCAGTTGATGGCGATAGTCCAGCAGCAATGCGTTATACTGAAGCAAGAATGAAAAAAATGTCGGAAGACATTATGGCTGATATTGATAAAGAAACTGTTGATTTTAAATTGAATTTTGACGATACTTTGTACGAGCCAACAGTTATGCCAACTCGTGTTCCTAATTTATTAATAAATGGAGCATCAGGTATTGCAGTAGGTATGGCAACTAACATGGCGCCTCATAACTTAACAGAGGTTATTGATGGTACATTAGCTTACATCGACAATGAAGAAATAGAAATTGACGAATTAATGAATCACATTAAAGCCCCAGATTTTCCAACTGGAGGAATTATATATGGTTACGAAGGTGTTCGTGAAGCCTTCAAAACAGGAAGAGGTAGAATTGTAATGCGTGCTAAAGTCGGCTTTGAAGAAGTTGACGGTAGAGAATCAATTATTGTTACCGAAATTCCATACCAAGTTAACAAAGCTGAAATGATTAAGAAAACAGCTGACTTGGTTAATGATAAAAAAATTGAAGGTATTGCCAATATTCGTGACGAATCGGATAGAAATGGTATGCGTATCGTTTATATCTTGAAACGCGATGCAGTTGCCAATGTGGTTTTGAATACCTTATATAAATACACACAATTACAATCCTCTTTCAGTGTAAATAATATTGCATTGGTAAAAGGAAGACCACAAATGTTGAATCTAAAAGATTTGATTCATTATTTTGTTGAGCATCGTCATGATGTCGTTGTTAGAAGAACACAATTTGAATTAAGAAAAGCTGAAGAAAGAGCTCATATTTTAGAAGGTTTAATCATTGCTTCTGATAATATTGATGAAGTAATTGCTTTGATTCGTTCTTCGAAAGATGGAGAAGAAGCAAGAGGTAAATTAATCGAAAGGTTTAAATTATCTGATATTCAAGCTCGTGCGATTGTTGAAATGCGTTTACGTCAGTTGACTGGTCTTGAGCAAGATAAACTTCGTGCAGAATATGAAGAAATAATGAAATTAATCAATCACTTAAAAGAATTATTAGCTAGCAAAGATATGCGTATGGCTTTAATTAAAGAAGAATTGGTTGAAATTAGAGATAAGTATGGCGATGAGCGTCGTTCTCAAATTGAATATTCTGGTGGTGATGTAAGTATTGAAGATTTGATTGCCGATGAAAATGTGGTTATTACAATTTCGCATGCTGGTTATATCAAACGAACTTCTTTAACAGAATACAAAACTCAAAATAGAGGTGGAGTTGGACAAAAAAGTGCTGGAACAAGAGATCAAGATTTCTTGGAGCATTTATTCGTAGCAACAAATCACAACTACCTATTGATATTTACTCAAAAAGGTAAATGTTACTGGATGCGTGTGTACGAAATTCCGGAAGGAAACAAACAAAGTAAAGGTCGTGCGCTTCAAAACCTTATCAACATTGAAAGTGATGATAAAGTAAAAGCATTTATTTGTACTCAAGATTTGAAAAATCAAGAATACATTAAAAATCATTATATCATTATGGCTACTAAAAAAGGTCAGGTGAAGAAAACTTCTTTAGAGAAATATGCAAAACCAAGAGTAAATGGAGTTGCTGCAATTACAATTAAAGAAGATGATGAATTATTTGCAGCAGAACTAACAAACGGAAGTAGCCAAGTTTTAATAGCTGTTAAATCAGGTAAACTAGTTCGTTTTGAAGAAGCCAAAACTCGTCCAATGGGAAGAACTGCTTCTGGAGTTAGAGGAATCAGGTTGAGAGACGACCAAGATGAAGTAGTTGGAATGGTTTCAGTTGATGAAAATAGTATTAATGAAACACAACTTTTATGTGTAACTGAAAACGGTTACGGAAAAAGAACCAAACTCGAAGATGACGGCGAATCTGTTTACAGAATTACCAATCGTGGTGGAAAAGGTGTGAAAACATTAAATATTACTGAAAAAACTGGTGCTTTAGTTTCTATCAATACGGTTACCGATGCTGATGATTTGATGATTATCAACAAATCTGGATTAACAATTAGAATGGATGTTTCTACACTTCGTGTTATGGGAAGAGCAACGCAAGGAGTTCGATTGATTAACTTAAAAGGAAGCGATTCTATTGCTGCTGTAACTAAAGTTATGAAAGACGAAGAGGAAGAAGCAATTGCAATTGACGGTGAAGAATTAGAAATTGATCCAAATGCGGTTATAGAAGATGATTCTGATGATGAAGACGATGTTGCCGAAAATCAAGATGAAGAATCAGAGGAAGCAGATGACGATTCAGAAGAATAAATTTTTAAATTAAAATAAAATGCAAAAGCTATGTTTCCTTATTTATTATTTGGCGACATAGCTTTTGTTAATTAACACAATAAACAATTAAATAATACTATTATGAAAATCAAACAAATAATAATTGCTGGGACATTATTAGTTTCTGTTGCTTCTTTCGCCCAGAAAGACGAGTTGAAAGCTTTGAAAAAAATTTACGCAAAAGATGAAATTAAAGGAGATGATTTAGCAGAATATAAATCATTAGTTAATAAAGTTCAACCATTAGCTGTTGAAGAAGGAGATAAAGTTTATGCTAATTTCTATAAATGTATGATTCCAGTTTTGGAATCTAATGCAATTGATAAAACAATGACACCTCTACAAATCCAAATGCAATTGGCTAAGTTGGTTAGTCCTAATGCTATTACAGATTTGGCAACTGGTTTGAATGCAACATTAGATTATGAGAAAAAAACAGGTAAAAAGATTCAAACTGATGAAATAAATGAAACGATAACTTCATTTAAACCAGATTTAATGAATTATGCTGTAGCATTAGGAAATCAAAAAAAATATAAAGAAGCAGCAGAAGTTTTATATTCTATTTATCAATTGGATAAAAAAGATTTAGAAACACTTTACTATGCAGCAAACTATGCTGTAGAAGGTCTTGATTATGATAAAGCACTGACCTATTATAAAGAACTTAAAGCGGCTAATTATACCGGTGAAGGCACTTTGTATTATGCTAAAAATAAAGCTACAGGAACGGATGAAAGTTTTCCTTTAAAAGACAGTAGAGATAATTTAGTTAGATTAGGCACTCATATTTTACCAAGAGAAGAAAAAATTCCATCTAAAAAAGGTGAAATAGTTAGAAATATTGCTCTTATATTAATCCAACAAGGAAAAACGGATGAGGCAACTGGAGCCATAAGTGAAGCTAGAAAAGAAAATCCAAATGATGTAGGATTAATTACTTCTCAAGCAGACATTTATCTTAAAGCAAATGATATTGTTAATTATCAAAAATTAATAAATGAAGCTTTAGAAAAAAATCCAAATGATCCTGATTTAATATTCAATCTTGGAGTTACTAGTTCTAATGCAGGCAAGTTAGAAGATGCAGAAAAATATTATAGAAAAGTAATTGAATTAAAACCTACCTATATTGATGCTTATACTAATTTGGCAGATTTAATTCTTAAACCAGACGCAAAGATTGTTGAAGAAATGAATAAATTAACAACTTCTGAAAAAGACAATAAAAAATATGAGGCTTTAAAAGTGGAAAGAAAAAAGTTGTTTAATAAAGCAATGCCAATTCTTGAAAAAGCACATGAGTTAGATTCAAAAAATGAAGTAATAAAAAGCAATTTAAAATCGGTTTACAGCTTTTTAGAATTGATGGATAAAACTAAAGCTTTAAAAGAAGAAAAATAAAGTGTCTTTTAGAGCTATCCTAAAGCTTTGAATTGCTTTAATTTTAGTTTTTTTTAGATAGTAACCAAAAATTCGCAAATTGATATACCAATTTGCGAATTTTTTTTTATTCTTTAACTACATCAACATAAAACGCACTAGTCAATACTTCAATTTCTTTAAGTGATTTTATTTTTAGTTTAGATGTTGTCCAATTTTGAGTTGGTTCTAATCTAATTTCTTTTCCGTTAATTTTAATAGCTATTGGCATGTTGAAATTGGGTTCGAACGCTGCCCAACGGTATTCTAATTTATGGTTGTTGCTTCTTATTAATAATCCAGGAATGGTAGCATATCTTAAATATTGATTGAAAATTGGAGTCAAATTCATACCACTTTCTTTATTAAAAAAAGCAATCACCGTTTCGCTATCAATGATTTTATGCTTGTAAGTGTTAGCATAATCTAATAAAATTTTCCACCACAAAGTATCATTGTTGATAACGTGACGCAAAGTGTTTAGCATCAATGCACCTTTTGGATACATATCGCCCGAGCCTTCATGGTTTACGCCATATTTTCCAATAATTGGTTCATTATTTCTTACATTTCCTTGAAGTCCTTTGCAGTATTTCATGGCTTTTTCGTAGCCATATTGGCATTCGATATAAACCACTTCGGTATATTGAGTAAATCCTTCATGAATCCACATATCAGCAATATCTCTTGATGTAATGCTGTTTCCAAACCATTCGTGACCACTTTCGTGAATGGTGATATAATCAAACAACAACCCAATTCCTGTTCCAGATAAATCAGAACC
>CANCFZ010000109.1 GCA_947377425.1 Flavobacteriaceae bacterium | reverse complement strand
GTAATTTCGTTTTCAAAAGAACGTGGATAAATCATATAAATGTTGTTTTTACGGTCTTTTTCTTTTTTGTCGATTTCGATTTGAGAAGTTATTAATTTTCCAATTTCAACTAAATAATTTTCACCTGCTTTTTTGATAAGATTGTTTTTAATAGCAAACTCTTCATCATAAACCAATGGCGATTTTTTTCCAAATCTTCCTGTACTTTTTATGGTTAATTTGTGATCGTCAATTTCAAAATCATATTCTTCGGCAGTCGATTTCTTGAAAGCTTCTTTTTGTTGGTCTTTTTGCTTGTTAATTATAGCATCAAGTTCTTTTTGATATTGCTCTTGTTTTTTCTTGCCTCTTACTAAATCCATTAATTTTGGAGTTCCATATTTTTCATAATCCTCATAAACATAGTCAAAAAAGTAGAATTTGTCTGATTGTTCATTCTCTTTCAAATGTCCAAAATAAGAAGATTCTTTTTTAATATTTAATCCAGTAAAATCACTATTTATAGAAACATCAGATGTTATTTTTGAAACATTATCTTGGTAGGTGCTTGATGGTAACATTATTTTATCAGCATCTACAATTTTCTTTCCTCTTGATACTTGCAAGGCAAAAGCTTTAGTGTTTTCAAGATTGTAATTGAATTGGTCAGCACTTGTAAATGGAGTAAAATATTCCATATACATTGGTGTTTTAGTATTAACTTTTAAAAGAACACTAACATTTTTTTGTATTAATAAATCGTCAATAGAACCATTATATTTTGCTGTTCCAACAATTATGTCATAGTCGATATTGTTCTTTTTAAGAAAAGCCATAAAGTATCTAATAAACGATTCTTCGGATTGAAAGAAAATAGGGTTTTTATACAATTCAAATGGATAGAAAATATTGGCTTGATTGACAACAACTGCTTCCAAATATTTTGTAAAAAAAGCGTGTCTCGAAAAGTAATATACTTCTCTAACTTTTTCTTCATCACTTGAAAATGTTTTTCCTTTTAGAAAATCATTGATGTCACCTAAATCACCTTCAGCTCTAAATTTTTCATCATAATAATTGAAAATATCTTCTTTAGAAACTGTTTTTTTGATTACTTTTTCTTTATCAGAAAGGAAAGCATCAGCTCTTTTTTCAAATTTACCAGAACGAGCAAAAAACACTTGAAATTTATAACATGGTAATTCAGCTAAAGGATAGAACCATCTAGGGAATTCATTTTTAGCGATATCTTTTGCAGTCAATTCATATTTTCTTTCTCCACCACTTCCTGTTGGGATTTCTTTTAATTCTGGAGCACCATTATAGGTGTTGAAATTAACAAAAAAGTCATTTTCGGTATTAAAAACAAGTTTCATATCCATAATTGGATAAACATCGCCTAGAGGAGATTCTTCTGGTGCAAACCCATATTCTAAAGCAGATTTGAAAGGTTCTACACTATAATAATAATAATCCAAAATGTCGCCAATTTCTAAATTTGCTATTGCAATTTTCTTTTCTTTATCAACGTCTTTAGCATTTTTATCTACATCAACTTCTATTTCTTTTCCATCTGCTTTAATGATTTTAATGCCAATAGTGTTTGTTCCTTTTCTAAGTGCAAACATTCCTTTATTGGAGTAAAATTTATCATTAAAAGAGAATTCTGAAAACTCTTTTACAGCAGCTTGATCTAGAAGTTTTATTCTTTTTCTTATCCCAGAAGTGTAAGTTACACTTGCGCCAAATTTATGATAATCATAATATTCGTATTTATAAATCATAACCGCCGATTCGTTTTTCCATTTGTCCGGAATTGAATTAGCTTTTTTAAATTGATCGTTTTTCCCCCAAAAGAAGTCTTTTATTTCTGCTTTATCTTGGGCAAAAGTGGTGAAGTTTATTAATGTAAATAAGAATAAAAATAGTTTTTTCATGTGATTTTTATTGTTTTGAAAGTGTAATTTGTTGGTTGTAGTTGCTAATTAGGTTTTTAATAAAATCATTCCATTTTGTAATTTCAGAAGCTTTTATTTCTCCATTTTTAAATATAAATGATTTCTTATAAATGATTTCTTTATCTGTTTTTTGGAATGAAATTGAAATATCAAAATTATTTTCTTTAACAATCAAGTCTGTAGGTAATTTTGTAACTTTATATCCTGTTGGAATTGCCAAAGTAACTACCGATTCATAATTTTTTTTGAAATCAAACTGGTAGTCTGTTTTTCTATCTTTTAGTTCGAATCCTTTAAATTCATTCATGTATTCTAAATCGATATACATGTCATTATCAAAACTTGAAACTTTGTTTTCGACTTCAACATTATAATCTATTGTAAGTTTAATGTCACGATTTTTTAAATCGGAAGTTTTAATATTGGTTACAAGTATGTTTTTATCACTTTTAGCTAAATAATTTTCTAATGTTTCGTCTTTTTTATCGCTTTTAAAAGTGTTATAAACATATAAAAGTTGTGCTCTACTTTCGCCTAAATAATTTTTTGAACAAGTACCTTTTAGCTTTTCGTTTTCAATAGTCAAATTAGCTTTGAAAGATTCTTTATTTGAATCACTTGTTCCCAATGGAATTTTATCAATAATGAATTTATCACCGTCTTCAATCATAACTTCTTTGTTTTGAATTCGTTCGGCATATTCTCCAAAGGAATTGTATTTTTCAGTTCCGTCAAGAAAATATTTTTTTCCTTTAAAAAATAAGGCACAAATCATGTGATTGTCAACTGCCAAAGAAGGTGTTTTGTAATCATAAGCAATGTGCTTTGTTCCAATCCAAGTTAATCTGGCGTCAAAACCAGCTAATTTCAGCATTTGTTTGATAAGATTTGCCATTCCTTTACAATCACCAAAACGATTTTCAAAAACATGATTGGATTCATCGGGTTTGAAACCAGCAATTCCGTCTTCAAAGGCAATATATCGGATGTTGTCTTGAACCCAATAATAAATGTTTTTTATTTTCTCTTCATCGGTTTTAGCATTAGCAGTGAGTTCGGTTACTTTGCTTTTCATTATTGAAGTGTCATCTTTCATTAAATCTACCAATGATTTGTACCATTTGTATAAATCGGCAGTCGAGTTAAATAAAGTTACTTCTTTACCTTTTAAAGTATACGATTTTGCTATCAAAAGAATATGTGGATACAAATAACTTCTTCCAGGAGCATCTTCTTCTTTGCTCATAGCTGGAACATCATTTAATGTATAAGTATAAATTGTATTGTTTTTAGAATCTTTTGTTTGAGATTTGACAACTTTTGCACTATCAAAATTAAACTCTTTCAATTCAATATTTAACCATTCTGGAACAGTAACTATGATTTGTTTTTTTATTATTGGAAATTCATCATTAAAATAAAGTGCCGTAAAATACTTTACATCTTCATATTTTTTCTCAAGTTCATAGTTATAAATATATCCTTGAACTGGAAAATTTACTACTGTATGTTTTACTCGTGCATCATTGTAAAACAAATCATTGTCTTTATAAAACTCATCGGTTATGTAATTATTAGCATTCTTGTCGTTTCTATATTTTATATTAAATGTTTGAATACTCGATTCACTATCATAAAATTCATATTTTCTAATATTGGCTCTATGATTAATATTCATTAATTTTTCGATAACCGAATTGGTTACAGTAACTTTAGATTCATTTTTATTTAAACCAAATAGTATGTTTTCTGTACTTTCAAGAATTGCAACATCATCTTTATCGTGAGTTTCTCTTATTTTTTTTGCAAGAGTAATATCTTCGGGAGTTGGATCAATATTTTTTTGAGCTACTACTATTGTTGAAAAAAACAAAAGTAAAATGTATAGTTTTGAGATAAAATTCATCTAAAATATTTTTTTGAATTTGGTATTCTTAAATAAAAACTTAGTCTTTTATAAATTTCTGAGAGTAATCTTTATCATTACTATCTCTCAACATTAAGATGTAAGTTCCTTTGCTTAAAGACTCTGTGTTTATTGTTGGTGTAATTAATTTAGTTTCAAGAATTAATTTTCCATTTAAGTCATAAATCTGTGCTAATTTCATTGTTGTCTTTTCATTTGTTCTAATATTAAGTATATTTTTAGCAGGAATTGGATATAAACTAAAAGCAGTATTGTTAAAGTTTTCAGTAGCCATTGTAGAACCTTCTACAACTAATGTTGCTTGATTTATTGTTGGATTAGTGATAGTGTCGACTAAGCCAGATGGCCATCTAACAATAATTTGACTTACAGCGGTTTCAGTTCCAATTCCGAAATGAGCATTTAAAGTACTTTGATGACTAAAACCATTTCCGCTTTTAATTTCTCTTATTTGTTTCCCAAAAGAGCCATAGATTTCAACTCGTGCTCCAATTCCGTTTCGGTTACTTTGAATTCCTTGAAGATTGATTTTTAGCCAATTATTTGCATTTGGAACATTGAAATATACTTGATTATTGAATTGAACATCAAGAAAACCATCGTTGTTTAAATCGCCTATTCCACCTTCGCTAAATGGTAAGTCATAACCTGTAAAAGTTAAATTTCCATTGTTTAAATATAATTCTTTTGTGTTTTGCCAAAGGAAATCTATTTTTCCATCATTGTTAAAATCACAAGCTTGCAGTTCCCAAGAACCTACTTGCGGATCAATTCCGGAAGCTCCAAAAACATCAGTAAAAGTACCATCTCCATTATTTCGGTATAATTTATTAGTGTCAGAAATATTAGATAAAAGAATGTCCATATCACCATCATTATCAAAATCTTCAATTGCTGATGACCATGATTGAGAACCGTCATTAACTCCTGCAATTGCACCAGATTCTGTGAAAGTACCATTTCCATTATTTTTGTACAGAAGATTAATTCTTTGCGGATCACCAACAGCGGCACTAGCACGACATTTTGCAAGATACATATCGATATCACCGTCATTATCATAATCTGTCCATTGTGATTGGTAGTTTCCACCAACGGCTAATGTTGGCATGAAAGTAGTGTCGAAAATTAAATTCCCTGCTCCATCATTTCTGTAAGAATAACTTTGCGCTACATCATGACATGCCCATAAGTCTAAATTACCATCATTGTTGATGTCAACAAAATTTGTTCTTTGAGTAAATATACTTTGTGAATAGGGTACTTCAGTATAGCTCGTACCTCCAGTATTTGATTTTATTACTGTTAATCGATTGCTGTTTCCAAAAACCAAATCATTATATCCATCTTTGTTAAAATCACCAGCAGCAATACTCCATCCAGGAGTTGTGGTTAATGCAGGAAGAGCGTAAACAATTGGAGTAAATCCACCAGTGGTCAATTGTTTTTGTACTGTCATTTGATTGGTTTCTACGGTAACAATATCGTCTAGATAATCACCGTTCATATCTGCAACACTACAAATTGACGATGTTGTTGAAATGGGTTGCGAAATAAAAGATATTACTGGCGCTACATAAGGGTTTTCTATAAGCTGAAAATCAAATCCGCTTGCATTCCAACGATTATCCCATGAAATATAATAAGTAGTTCCAGCAGTTACATTGAATGTTACAATAGATAAATAACCATTACCAATTACGCCTGCGTCATCATCTGAAGCATAACAAACTAAATTTCCACAAGTACCAGTATAAATATATACACGTGTATCTTTTCCTGTATTAACCAGTAAATCGGTTGTGATAGTTGTTGTGTGATTTTGTGTAGGGGTATACGTATACCATTCTGCCAAAGGTATTGTAGCAGTTGTAGCTATACAATTTGGAGTTGGAATGTCTGTGCCAACAATAGTACCAACAGTTGTCATTCCAACAGTTGCAGGTAATGCTGTTGCACATGTGTTTTGTGCAAGAGATATTTGAAATGCCATGCAAAAAATAAATAATAAAGTGATTTTTTTCATATTGGTTGGTTTTTTTGTTTTTAGTGACAATTTGCTGGTAAGGAGTTAATCCAATCTTTCATTAATTGAATCCCTTCTTGATGAACTAGTGTTCTTCCTATATATGGCATCATAACAGCACTTTGAGTTGAACTCATTCTGATAATCATATCCGAATAATCGGCATTACCACCATTTATGATGAAAGGACCATCTTGAATTGTAAATAACGGAGTTAAGCAAACACCAAAAGTATGTAAATCGGTATTGCTGAAATTAAATCGTTGCGCAACATAAGAACAATGTCCGCCTTCTCTATGACAATGAGCACAATTTATGTCGATATAAGAACGTGCTCTTAACTCTAATGATTTGCTGGTATCTCTCCAATCTACAGTGGAGTGAATTGAAGATAAAGCTGGGATGTCATCACCTAAATAACCAACGTTTTTCCATTTAGTGATTTGGTTTTCTGCTCCAGTACTATAGTTAAAAGTAGTGTTTAAATTTTGAGGTTTTGGACCAATTGGAATAGTAATTTCACCAGTTTGATTCGGATTTATTTTATGACAAGTAACACATTCTGTTTGAGATGGAATCCAAAAATTAACATTCTTTGTTGTTCCATCATCATCTGTCCAAGTAACTGGAACATGTAATCCATTTCCTGTAGTTTCTAGTAAAGCATCGGTTTGGTCATCTTTCCAAACATAAGTGTAAGCTTGCCAACCAGTTGATTTTCTAATTAATAATCGAGTTTCAACTCTTTTTGTACTATTACTTGGTTGAACATGATCGTAGTAAAAAGTTTTTACAATAGCAGCACCAACAGGAAATTCAAAAACATTATCATCGCCATTATAAGTTGCATGTGTTTCTTTTGGCATCCAAATAAAGCGTTTTTTATGTGCATAATCAGAAAACAATGCGCTTGCTGGCTCATAAGGAAGTACATCTAAGGATGGGTTTAAATTTTTAATGTCACCATCAAAAAAATGGTAGTCGGATAATTTTGAGTAAGGAACGGTTGCTAAGTTTACAGAAACAGGTGAAATGGTTAAGTATTCTTCTTCAGATTTTGAACAAGAAATGAAAATAATTATAAAAAAGAGAAAACAAAAAAGTAATAAGTAGTGTTTTTTCATAAGTTTGTTTTGATTCTATCAAAAATAATAAAAAAATGATTATATCCTAATGATTATATTGTTGTATTGACAAAATCGTGTTTAATTCCTTAATTGATTTCAAGTTTTACATTGTAATTTGATAATCCTGAGATAGCTTCATCCGATTTGAAATCAAAAATTTCTTCATGGAGATTTTGCTCTTTCTTAATAGCAACTTGTTTAACACAATTATAAAAACGTCTAACTTCTTCAAAATTGGAAAGAATTAATACAGGAACTTTTGTGTTTTTTCCAGTTTCATCTTTGGCAACCATTGTAAAATAAGATGAATTGCAATGTTTTACTTCTCCAGTTTGAATATTTTCTGCTTCTACTCGAATGCCAACAATCATAGAGCTATTTCCAACATAATTCACACTAGCTTTGAGCGTTACCAATTCACCAACTTCAATAGGATTCAAAAAATTTACCGTATCAACCGAAGCTGTAACACAATAATTACCCGAATATTTGGATGCGCAAGCAAACGCAATTTGATCTAATAACGACAAAATATAGCCACCATGAATTTTACCACTAAAGTTAGTATGCGATGGCAACATCAATTGTGAAATTGTAATTCTTGATGATTTTACGGTTTTAAATTCACTCATGTTTTATTAATTGAAAGGTGATTTGTCTTTTTGAACATCGGTAACAAAATATTTGGTATCACCCCACCAAGGAAATGTTCTATAACGCTCTTTGTAGGTTACTTTTACATATTGACCTTCAAATTCTTTTAGTTCTTGAACTACCGTTTGGTCTTTGTCTAAAACCGAAAATGAGAACGTTTGCGAACCAGAAAGTCCTTGACTAATTTCGCCTTCCCAAGTTTTAAACATCACACCTTTGTGACTGAATTTTATTAATTGTCCCGAGCGAACGCCATCGCTGTATGAGGCATAATAAACAAATAAAAAGTAAGAAGTTATAACTAATGTTATAGCTAATACAACATAAATAATAATTTTTCGTAACATAATTTATT